>CAMZHY010000039.1 GCA_947307005.1 uncultured Planctomycetaceae bacterium | reverse complement strand
GGACGTCTTACGCAGGATGAAGTTAAGGAAGTCTTCCCTAACTTCGGCAACCGTCCTGCGCCGCGAGGTCAAAACGCGCCTCAGTTCGGAGGACAGCCCGGTTTTGGCGGCATGCCTGGAAACTTTGGAGGACAAAGACCCGGCATGGGCTTCCCACAAGGAAACGACGCGTTCAAGCTTGACCTCTCAAAACTCCCGGAACAGTTTCCGCAAGAGCGTAAAGACGAAATGAAAGCCGCCGATAAGGACGGCGACGGTTTCCTCTCCATGGAAGAATTTCGCGATCTACCGCGTCCGAAGTTCCAGTTTAGAGAAGGCGAAAGACCGGAATTCATCGACGAAAATAATGCTATCAACCTCGAAAAGCTCAGCGCGTCTCTCAAAGAATTCGACAAAAATAGCGACGGTATTCTCGACGCAGACGAACAGAAAGCCTTGGGCGACGTAGTTCGCGAAAAATATCGATCCCTTCCCTTCTTCATCAATCAGATGATTGGAAGCGGATTTCAGTTCGGCGGACAACCCGGTTTCGGAGGTCCCCAATTCGGCGGACAACCCGGTTTCGGAGGTCCGCAATTTGGCGGTCAACCCGGATTCGGAGGTCCTCAATTTGGCGGTCAGCCCGGTTTCGGAGGAATGCAAGGAAACCGTAGGGACGGCGCCCCAAGATTCAACTTCTTTGGCGACGCTTTTAGCGACGGTAAGTTAGATCTTTCCAAGCTCCCCGAACAACTCCCTCAAGAGTTCAAGGATAGAATGAAAAACGCCGACAAGGACGGCGACGGATTCCTGGCCGGCGACGAACTTGAAGCAGCCAGACCCCAAGGTCCCTTTGGCGGCGGGATGCGCGGAGGTCGTCGAGGCGCGCCCAACGGCGGCGAAAACAGATAATTCCGCGAATTAAACGACGAAGTCCGTTCGTCCCCATAACGCGACAACCCCGCGAGAAAATACGTTTCTCGCGGGGTTGTTTCTATAGACTATCGCGTCGTCGCGCTATTCTTTTGCAGCGTCGTCCGCTGTCCAATCTGAAGGAATGAACCCTAATCGTTTGGCGGCGAAGATCGCGTCGGGCGTCAGCATACGTTGCCACGCCTTGTTGCGAGGGGACCAACGAAAACCGCAGTGACGGAGATCGGCGCGCGTCTTCTCGGGAGGGACGTCGTCAAAGAATAACTGCAGGCGATTCTCGTCTTTGTTCGCCTTAACGACGCCGCCGTCGAAATGCCAGCCGTCCCCGTATTCCGTCTCCGCCTGTTTTTTGAGATATTTGATTCGCTGGTCAATCCGATGAATCTCCGCGAGACTATTGGGAAGATTGAAGAACTGATAGATTGTCGGTCCCTCTCTGCAGACTTTATCCTTGAGGACGCCGTCATAACCTTCCCATGATCCGTTTTTTCGTCGATACGCGTTCGCCTTTTTCATCTCCTCGTGTCGTTCTTTCAGGACGGCGAGCTTTGTTTCAAGTCTTTCGAGCGCGTCGGAGTCGTCGGAACTAATTCCCGCCGTTCCGACGCCTTTGATTCTTCGCTCCATGTTCTCTTTGATCTTCTCATGCTCGCGAAGTAACTCGCTCGTTCGACGAATCTTTTTCTCATGTTTTTGGCGCGGAAAATTCCCCGCGCCAACGATCATGATCGACGGGCAGGACGCCGCGTTGCGATGAAAACGGTCGTACCACGCTGCAAGCTGACGTTCATAGGAATCAAGAATTCTGTCAATCTTTTCATGATAACGCGCGTCGACCTTTTCTTTTTGCCGCGCCGCCACCTCTCGCGCAGAATCAACCGCAGTCCGATATTCTCGAGTCGCGCTACCTAACGCGTAATCACGAAAAGAGTTCGCTTCTTGCGCCGCTTTGGCAAGTTCCTCGTTGACAGGATAATATCCGTCGTCGCCTTTAAGGCCTCTCTGAGCGTCCGAATCTTGAAAATCGTCGTTCTCTTCCGTATCGTCGGCGCCCTCGGGATCGTCGACGGGACGATCGGCTGACGACGCGGCGTCCGGTTCGTCGTTTTCGGGAGAAGATTCCGATTCTCGCCCGGCGTTTTCTGGCGCGGTGGGAACGCTAATGAATCGGTCGCGCAGAAAATCGATCATCGCGTCGCATAGGATTCTCGTCTCTTCTGAATCTGAAAACCCGTAGTCGTCTAGCGCAGTCGCATATTCGCTCAACGTAAACGCGGCCTCTTTATCGGAAACGATAACGTCGATGATCCGCCCTCTGATCGATTCGGGATCGTTTTTTTCAGACGTCACGGTCGCAATGTTAAGCGCGTAGTTTTTCAAACGGTTGGTTTTAACGCGAGAGTCGTTTTCAAGAAGCCGTCGTTCGACCGTCGCGCGACGTTCGCGAAGACTTTGACGCGACCACTCCCTTTCAAACTCTTCGCGAGCGTATGAAAGGAAAACAGCTTGATCGGAAACGCTCCCGTCAATCAAGCGAAGAAACCGTCGAACGTTTCTCCATTCCTTTTCTTGCGCGACGCGAGTCGCGTCGTCGTCGGCGAATTCAAGGGGCGATTCAAAAAGGCGAATAACGCGATCCATCTCGTCGGCAAGAAAGAAATCCAACGCGGGCGGCTCATATTCGCGAAGATAAAGGCAGAGCGTCTTAAGACGATCGTACCGTTCGTTCTTATCCAAATCGCTCGACGCGTTCCATACGGCGAAGCTAGACGTCTCGTTTGACATTGCTTTCTCGTGTAGCTAAACGTTTTTCCGCGTCGTCGTGTTCAAAAGTAACGACGCATTTTAGAAGTTTATATGCAAAGAAATCGCTAGTCAAGTTAGGAAAACAAAAGGAGTCGCGATAAAAAGAAAACGGACAAACTCCGCGTTCCCAACACACGCGTCGTTCATCCGTCTCTCAGCCGTCTCAATCAATCAGACCGAGACGACTTAACCCGGTAATTCAGCGAATCATTGAACCTTGCAAATGAAACGCATCACGCCGAATTCCTTGGGATACAACGGTTTCGTAACTTCCCAACGCAGAATAAGCGAACCTTTTTCGTTAAGGTCTGCAAAGAAATCAGCCTCAACCGAAGACTGGGCGGTTCCGTCGACATAACGGAGTCTGGCGGAAAGGTCGTCGAGAATCGTGACGTTCCCGATCGGCTGATCGCCGATGTTCTCGAAACGAAGCGTGAACTCGACAAACTCGCCCGGCTTAGCGGCGTCCTTATTAGCAATCTTGATAACGCGAAGTTTCGACGTTTTCGTATCGTCTTTGATCTGGTAGATCGTCGCGGCGCCCTCGACGTATGCGTTGGAGAAAACGTTGACTAGGTCGGTCGAGACAGCGACTCCCTGTTCGCCGCTCCACCCCTGGGCGGCGATCGCCCCGTCGAGCATAAGCGACGCGTCTTCCGCGCTCAAATCATCCACAGTCTCGGACGTCAACATCGCGCCAAGACGAATCTGCGCGTCGCCTTCCATAACGCCCTGAAGACCGGTCGACATGGTAATTCCTACCGTCGTTTCGGCGCCGTGAGGCTGAACGGAACTGTTCGCGCCGAGAGGGCGGACCTCATTTGACCGAATATCCACGCCTTCTACCTTATCGTCTTGAATCGCGCCTTCGTTCGTATTGGCGATTTCAATTCCTTCGCGATGATCGCCCTCAATCGGACCGACGATCTGACGAACAGCGCCGAACCGAGGGCTGTATAGAAAGATGCGATTCGACGGTTCGGTGAGAATGCGTCCGTCGATTGTGTCAAAATGCGCGACGGAGTCGCCTGACTCGAGGTTTTCGACAGACCAGTCTTCTCGCGCTATGACTTGGGCGTTGGAGTCGCCTCCGTTAACAATATACTCGTCGTATTCGCCTCGAGCGTTCTTTCCATCGGTCGGCGTAGACTTGGCGTCGGTCGGACGATGAACTTTGGCGAAGGGTTCCGCGATCGTCGGATCAATCTTGAGAAGAAGTTTCTTGCCTCGAGAACGGACGGCGGCGACTACTTCGGATATGGGATTCGACGTTTCGACGGGTTCGACGACGACTCCGTTCGCCTTCGCTTCCGGCGCGACGGACTTAACGTTCACGTTGTCAGTCGTGACGTCCAAAGCGGGGTTTTCCTCCTCGACCTCATCGGAAGGCGTCTCCGATTCCGCGTCGGAAGAATCGTCGTTCTCGTCGTCGGCGACGACCGTCGAATCGTCGGCAGACTCGCTCGCAAAGGGATCGTCTTCGTCGGCAAACGGATCGTCCTCTGGTTCCTGCCCCCTGACGAGCGCTTGGGAAACGTCAAAAAGATCGACCGACGCGCTGATGTTGGAACTGGGATACGTCGCAGGCTGCGGATTCGGGTAGACGTTCGTCGGGACGGCGGGTTGCGGAGCGGACGGAGCAACCGTAGGCTGAGGTTGCGGCTGAACAACCGGTTGCGCCGGATTTTGGGCGACGAATTCAACGGTTTGTCCTGGATTTTGGACGGCGTAATTCGGACCGACAACTTGACCTGTCGGCGCCGTTTGCACAGCCGCCTGCCCCGCGTACGGAATCGCCGCCGTGGGCGCGGAAATCGGTTGCGCGGGACGCTGCGCGTAAACGTTCGGTTGGACGACCGACGGTTGCGCGCCGGCGTAAGGCTGAGCAAGAGGCGCGGACGTCGGCGCGTAAGAATTCAAACTAGGAACCTGCGCTGGCGCGGGAACCGACTGCGGCGGAACAGGATAGGACGCTTGAGATTGAACCGGCGAAGAATACGACGGAGCGGTCGCGCTCATCGTCGGAGCGGTCGGGCGCGCGACGCTCGACGACGGCAGAGGACGTCCGGAAGAACGAACTTCAGCCATTTTGCGCTGAGAAGCCTCGAAACGAATTTCTTCGAGTGTTTTAGCGCCATGAGGCATGCTCTGCCAATGCTTCGGCAAGGTCGTCGAACCGCTGTGCTTGAAAACAGAGGCAAGCTCCCCGTCGACGTCCTCGCTCCAGTTTCCCGAATAAACGTCGCGATAATACGCTTCTTCCTCGGGAGTTTTAGGATCGAATTTAGAATAAGGATTGTCCTTTTTCGTCATGCCCGTCTTACCGGTGTTCGCAGATTGGCATGAGACAAACGCGAGGGGACAAATCAACATCAACGCGATCGCGGAGCAAAAAGTCCGGCTTTTCCGAACGCCCATAAGCGACGCTCTGACGCAAGAAGTCGATAAAGTGTTGGGAGACTTCATTAGCGCATCCTTTCAACGACGACGCGACGCCGCGTCTGATTCTGTCGTTTTGAGTCCGAATTCAAAACCGACGTGAAATATCTACCATTCGCGCCTTATCGGCGCTATCGGTATTATCGTCCAAATGAATTTGGACATTAATGATTTCATGAAAAATCATTAAAAACGTTGTAAATTAACATTTTCAAATTTCGACGCAGAGAGGTCGAAAAAGACTAAAGATAGCTAAACCCCATGTAAACAAACCGGACGGAAACGATCAATAGGAAAACGCCGAGAATACGATTGACGACGACCAACCGCTTCACGTTGAAAAGCCGTCTGCTTTTTGACGCAAGGAGCGCTATCAGAAGGTTGCATGAACAGATAGCAAGAAAAAAAGTCGAAAGATAGACGGCGACGGGAATAACTCCGCCCGCCGTATAAAAATCGTTAATCTGAACGGCGTTAATCGTAAAAGAAAAAATCCATAGGTTAGGATTGAACATATTGGTCGTCCAAATCGAGAAGAACGACAGACGAGATTGCGACTGAAAAGTGAAATCGTCGTCCGTCGTATGGAACTGCAACCAAGCGATTCTCCAAAGAGTCAACGCGCCAAGAAGCGATATTCCGACAAGAAATGCGTTTGGTAGGTTCGAAACAAAAAAGACGGCGACGACAAGCGCGAAAGGATCTGAAACGAGGGAAACAGTCGCCGCGCGCCAACTCGACCGTAAGCCGCGGGAAAGCGATTCGGAAATAATGACCGTCTGCAACGGTCCCGGCGAGACGGAACCTTGAAATCCAAAGAAGGCGCCTAACGCAACGGCGGAAAGGCAGCATGTTGAAATCGATTCCATTTTCCGTTCTCCTTAGGCGTTGAGGAACGCCCCCAATTATATGAGGACGTTAAAAAAGGCAACCCTGTCGACCGCGCGTTCTTTAAAAGCTCAACGATCGACGGTACAATGAGTTAATCGACGCGATTGGATTCGAGCTAAGTCGTCGGTTTCCCTAACGCCCTTGGAGAAAAACAATACGCCGTCTTTCGCAAGAACTTTTTGCCGCGCGAGTCGTCGCGTTGGCGATGATTCTTACTTCCCATTCTTTCGTATGGCGGACGACGTCTGGACGTTGCAGCCCGATCCGCCAAAGTAGGCCCGAACCCCCGACGCTCTCCTCAAAGATGGTCAGCGCGAACCAATAAACCCGGTCTCCATGCGATATAAAAAATCGCGACGTTAGAAAGGAAACCTTGTGTTCTCACGTTCTTTGAAAGTCGAACGACGCCAACTATAATAGCGACGGCTACTCTTTAAACCAATCAACCGTCATTGGAGGAAGAACAAATGAACTTTCAACCGAAAACGCTCTTGGCGACGAAGTTAGTCGCGCTGATAATACTTCTTTCTTCCTGTCCTTACTCTTTGGGCGTCGACGTCTGGACATTGCCGTCCGATCCTCCTAGCTGGGCGCGAGACCCCGACGCCTTATCCGTCGAGATCGTTGAAGACGATTCTAGAGAAATAAAAACAGCGCTACACGTCGTCCATAACGGCGCGCTAGATTGGGCCGTTCGTATTCCTGAAAGAATCGACGTTTCGCCCGGCGACGTCTTCGTCGTTCGATTTCGCGGCAAGAACGCGGGCGAAAGAGTCGTTAGACCAAGCGTCGTTCTATATGACGATAAAAACGAAGCGCTTTCATGGGTTTACGGAGGACGAGAAGAACTTCCCTACGGCGATTGGCGCTCTAGCGAAACAAAGTTCATTATCCCCGCTGGGGTGGCTACTATTGAACCTCGCGTCGTTGGAGACGGTAAAACAGACGTCTTCATTGAACTCTTCCAAATCGAACGCGTCGACTCAATTCCGATCGGGAAAGTTGAGGGCGACTTCGTTGTCAAGAATCAGTTTCTTCAAGTTGACTTCAATTTAGAGAACGCCTCCTTTAGCGTCTTAGACCTCCGGACAAACCGTAAGTGGAATCAAATCGTCTCGACGCGAAACCAATTCGTTATGGACGCTAAGAAAATTCCTAACGGCGTCGATTTCGAACTTTTGGACGCGAGGAATATGCTTCCATTCCACGCTGTTCTCAAACTGGAAGACGCCGCGCCGGAGTTAGTCGTTCAACTCAAAGCGGATAAAAACGCGCCGCATCCCGAGCCGCTTTTCTACCCTTACCCGTTCTCGTCTCGAACGACCGACCGTATTATCCTCCCAATGAACGAAGGAATCTCCTTTCCTACAACAGAAAATCCTCCAAGCGTCGCAAGCATCCACACGTTTGGCGGTCACGGACTATGCATGGCGTTCTGGGGCGTCGTTAACGATACAATTGACGCCAATAGAGGCGACGGCTACATGGGAATCATAGAGACGCCGGACGACTCCGTTATTCTTGTCGAACCGCGCCCTGCCGATTCTCAGGAGAAGTCCGCCGAAAACGCCGACGTCAAGGCGCTGTCTATCGCGCAAGTTTGGCACGGAGCTAAGAATCTATTTAGCTACGACAAAACGTTACGATTCGTCTTTTTCGACAAAGGCGGACACGTCGCGTTCTGTAAACGCTATCGACAGTATGCCGATAAAATCGGGTTGCTCGTTGATTTCGATGAAAAGATCAGACGCAATCCGAACCTCGCGGAAGGAATCGATCTTCTCGTGGGCGCGGCGAATATCTGGACATGGGACGCCGATAAGCTCGAGAAAATTCATCAACTTCAAGAAATGGGATTTGACCATATCCTATGGAGCGGAGGCAAAAGCGTTTTGACCTCAACATACGATATTTATCAGGATATTATGGACCCCGCGCGGTACCCGGAGGTCTCTTGGATTCATGGGTCATGGATCCCCGAGGCATGGCCGCAAGATATCGCATGGGACTCCCCTGATGGAACTTGGACAAGAGGTTGGGAAGTCGACGCGAAGGACCCTTCAAAGCCTCGAATTCCCTGCGGAGTTCTCTGCGATCTCAAAGCCCCGTCATACGCTGAAAAACGAATCGCAACCCTTCTCAAAACGACTCCGTATCGGTGTCAGTTCATCGACACGACCGTCGCCTCCCAATGGCGAGAATGTTGGAACCCAGACCATCCAATGACTAGAACGGAGAGTAAAAATGCGCGAATGGAACTCCTCGCGCTCTTTGGACGTCGTTTCAATCTTATCTGCGGAAGCGAAACGGGAATCGACGCGTCGGTTCCATTCTGCGATTATTACGAAGGCATGATGAGTCTCGGACCTTACCGCTGTCCGGATTCTGGACGATATATGGATCTTATCTGGCAAGAGGTCCCCGAACTCGTTGAAAAGTATCAGCTTGGCGAAACATATCGTCTTCCTCTCTTTGAGTTGGTTTATCATGGTTGCGTCGTATCCTACTGGTATTGGGGCGACTACAACAACAAGTTTCCCGCGCTCTGGCTCAAGCGCGATCTTTTTAACGCGCTTTATGGAGTCCCTCCGATGTATCTTTTTAAGGGCGAATTTCTTGATGAAAATCGCGAACGATTTGTTGAAAGCTACAAAATAGCGGAACCCGTCTCTCGGCTCACGGGACGCGTCGAAATGACAGATCATCAGATACTGACGACAGACAGAAAAGTCCAGAAAACCGTCTTCGCCAACGGAATATCAGTCGTCGTAAACTTTAGCGACGTCGACTATCGCTATGATGAAGAGGGCGACGTCGTCCCTGCGCTTTCGTCGAAAATATTCGGCGCAAACCAATAACCCCGCCATTGTACGACATAAGAAAACGCGACGTCCATTTGGGACGCCGCGTTTTCATTTGGTCAGAGCTTGAATTTCGTCTTCGTCAACCCGCGGTAAAAAAGGTAATAAAAATAGCGAGCGGCGATGGACGCGTAAGGAGACCACTTCGCGGCGCGCTTCTTAACGGACGCGGGAGAAACGTCTTCCGTGTCGTAAAGCCACTTGTAAACCTCGAGGAAACAACGATCGTACATCGAAACGACGTTCTGACGGTCAAGAACAAAAATCAAATACATCGTCGCCGTCCATGCGCCGATTCCCCGGAAGGACCGAAGTTTCTTCATTGCGGTCTCGTCGTCCATTGTCCTAAGCTCGTTAAAATCGAGTTCTCCTTTTTCAATCGATTCGTTGAGGCTGCGGATATACGATATTTTCGGTCGCGAAAGCCCAACGCGACGCAGATCCTCGTCTGTAAGTTCGTCAATCGCCTCGCGCGTGATGGCGCCGTCGCACCATTGAACGAGACGCGAACCGATTTTTTCCGCCGCTCTTCCGGAAATCATTTGACCGACGATTTGCCAGATAAGAAACTCGTATTCATCCTCGTAAACGTCGTATTCGATCGCGCCGATCATAGAGATTGCCTTGGCAAGGCGACGATCTTTGGAGCAAAGACTTCTTATCGCCGGCGAGTCGCCGTCTAAATATACCTTTCTCACCTTCATAACCGCCCTCTTCGAACGTCCGACTCGGATTTCTTGTGCCATACAAAACTATCGACATACGGCGCGTACCCAAGAATAATCTGCGCGACCTTTTCAGAAACGTTTCTCTCGGCTGAACGAAAAACGCGTTTGTCGTAAAATCCCGCGTCGACGCGACGCCGAACGAGCTTAAGCGCGTCGGCAACCCGCGACCATTCCACGCCCGTCATGATTGCGCCGCCGGCGTCGCTCGTATCGTTGCGTTCTCTTGAGTTGCGGAGACTAAGCGCGGGGAAATTCAGAACCGACGCTTCTTCGTCAAGCGAACCGCTGTCGGATAGAACCGCGTACGAAGAGCGTTGCAACGCGTTGTAATCAAAAAAACCGAGGGGACGAACAAGCAGAATCTCCGGCGCGAGCGCGGCGCCGCGAGCTTCCAACCTCTTACGAGTTCGAGGATGAACTGAAAAAACAACGCGTTTCTTTTCTTGGGCGACAATATTATTCAACGTCTCGACAAAGTTGGATAATTGTTCCGGATCGTCGACGTTCTCTTCACGGTGAACGCTTACGACAAAATACTCTCGGGGGTGAAGATTCAAACGTTTAAGGACGTCGGAGGCTTCTATTTTGTCGCGATAATATTCGAAAACCTCTTCCGTGGGACTATCGATCCGAAAAATGCGATCAATCGGAAAGCCCTCGTGCATGAGATTCGTCGTCGCGACCGAACTGCAGGGGAGATTGACGTCGGCGATGCAATCGACCAAGCGACGATTGATCTCCTCGGGCACGCGCTGATCATGAGATCGGCGCCCCGCGTCGACGTGAAAAATGGGAATTTTGCGGCGTTTTGCCGCATAGGCTGCCAAACAGCTGTTAGAGTCGCCCAAAACAAGAGTCGCGTCGGGACGTTCTTCCGAATAGACTCGGTCAATCTTTTCAATGATTGACGCGACGGTCGAAGCGGGAGTCGCGTTAGCGGCTTGAAGAAAATAGTCGGGTTTACGAAGCGAAAGATCGTCAAAAAAAATCTGACTTAGTTCATAATCGTAGTTCTGTCCCGTGTGCGCGACAACGTGCTCGACATACTCGTCGAGCTTCGCAATAATGCGCGAAAGACGGATAATCTCCGGACGGGTTCCAATTACGGTTAAAACCTTCATCGTCGTTCCCTACAAAACGCTTCCAGGTTGCGGCGCAAGCGCCAACTGAGCGTTTAAATATACAAGTCGAGCAAAACCGCGTCAAGCGACTAAAGAACGGTCAAACAACTTTATCAATTAAAGACTCGTCCGCGCGTCGTCCCTGTCGCGCGAATATTTTTTCGAAAAGAGCTAACGATTATTTGAAATATGACGATACTAACAAGAAAGCCCGTATTGTAAACGTCTCGAAAACGGGCGACGGAATAAGGAAGAGAAGATGACGGTGCGCTTAGTCGATGGGGCGAATAACGCGGCGAAGAACGCCGATGCGAGAGCGCCGCTGTCTTCCTATTTACGAGACGAAACACTGACCGATTCTCAGGAAGGATGGACGGTAGTCTCGTCTGACGACGAATCGGAACCCGTGCGAACGCCAAATCTTTCCGTCCTCAAGCAAATCAAAAATTTTCTCAACGCCAAATCGGGAGAGCCGGACGTTCCCTTTGATTCCAGCGCTCGAAGATTTCGGGTAGATTATCCCTACTACGCTCCCGACGCGGAAAAGGAATCGCCGTCGCCAAATCTCGATGAAAGCCCTTCGGCGCCGTCGTTCGTTCCCGCTAAATCGCTCGATAAAGCCGTGGATTCGAGTACTGTTGAAATCGAACAAAACACGGTTTCTTTTGGTAAGATCGCTTCAATATCCGATCGTCGTTCAGAATCTACGGATACGATTCCCGTTCTGATCCATTGTGAAGACAACGGAACGGAAACGGCAGGAAAATCGGAAAAGGCGAATGAAGGCGGTCAAAACAGAGTCGAAACAATCGCGACGCTGACAACCGACGGCCTTGGACGCGAAAAAAACGACGATTTTGTTTGCTCTCCCGCTCCTCAGGAAATGACAAGCGAGACGCCCCTTCCAAAAACGACGACTCAGACGCCAAATTATCTCGACGTCGCCGAAATTTCAGGAATCAATTATTCCGACGTGAAAAAACCTATGTTTTATAACAAAATCGGAGAAGAGTGCGAATCGACTGAAACGGTTGTAGAAAAGCCCTTCGTTTCTTCAACAGAATTGACGTCAACGCGCAGTCTCCAAAGCTTCGATTCGTTTGAAAAGTCTCGAGAGGAAAAACCGCTCGTCGACGGCAACGCGTCGAGGACGATCGTTCAACGCGAAAAAAACAACAGCAGACTCTCCATTTTTCGGCGTTTTGTCGATCTTGTGACAACTCGTAACGGAACGGAATTCAATAATCAAAATCTAAACAATCATGACCTATCCCCCAAGGAAGCCGTCGATGCGTTAACGCGAGAGGACTATTCGCGCGAAATATGTATTTGCGACGCATATGATTCGGCTAGTTCAATGGAAGTCCTCGTCGCGCCTTGTTACTCCGGAACCAATATGACGTTCCAACGCTGACTTCGACGTCGCCACTGCGTCGAAACGACGCTCGGGAATCCCTCCAATCCTCCTCGTTTAACCATGTTTACCGTCGTTGTTTGTCTTGTTTTAGCGCCGTTCTTTGCGAGTTGGGCGTGCTGTGAATTCGTCATGCGCGTCGCGCCCCATCTCGGCTTGGTCGATAAACCGGGACTTCGTAAGATTCATACAAAACCAACCCCCACCGGAGGCGGTCTTGGAATTTGGATTGGCGTTATAGTTCCGGCTGTGGCGCTCACGATTCTCTCGTTTGGCATAAATGGAGAGGACGCGTCCAACGCTTCTTCTCTTGACGACTTAACGGTCTGGGGCGTTTCTCTTACTTCTTTCCCGTCGGTCTTCTCGACGCATGCGATCTGGCTCGCCTCGAATCTTCCGAGAATATGGATCGTCCTTGCGCTTGGTTCCCTACTCGTCGTCCTTGGAACGCTCGACGATCGTTTTGATCTCCCTTGGGGATTGCGTCTTGGAATCGAGTTCGTCGTCGCGAGCGTTGCCGTCGCATGCGGTTGGCGTCTTCATTGCGAATATATCAATCCGATATTCGCTCAAATTTTAAGCGTTTTCTGGATCGTCGGACTGGTCAACTCCTTCAATATGCTCGACAACATGGACGCGCTCTCTAGCGGAGTCGCGACAATTTCGTCGCTTTTCCTCGGGGCGCTTGCGTTTATCTACGCGCCGGAAACAGGCGGGGAAGCGATGCTCTTTCTCGCTGCTTCCATGCTTCTGTTGGCGAGTTCGATTCTAGGTTTTTTGATGCTCGGCAAACCGCCGGCAAAGATGTTTATGGGGGACGGCGGCGCGTATTTCATCGGGTTCGTTATTGCAACGTCTACTCTCTCAATTACGTTTGCCGACGCTCACGCGCCCTGCGCGTCCGTTTTTGTTCCGCTCCTCATTGTCGCCGTTCCGCTCTACGACACGATCAGCGTGGTGACAATCCGTCTCAAAAACAAACAAAGTCCCTTTAAGGGGGATACAAATCATTTTGGGCACCGGCTCGTCGCCCTTGGACTCTCCCGCGAACAAACGATTTTGACGATTTATTTCGTCGCGGCGATTTGCGCGACAACCTCGTTTTTCGTCTATCGCGCAAGAACGATCGAGGCGATTGTCATGACGTTGCAGACGGCGTTCTTCTTGATTTCCATCGCTATTGTTGAGTTTGCCGTGCGAAAAAAGATTAGAGAAAACAACCTCAGAATTGAACAAGTTCAGAAAAAAATAGAAACGATGAAAGAATCGAACGACAAAGCTTAAACAGCGCTCAAAGGCGGACAATGTTGACAAAAACAGGATTTGTCTATTCTAAGAAATTTACTCAATAAAGAACGGAACCCCTTGCCCCTCGCAAAAATGCCGATACAATGGGTAGACTAAGCGTTCAAGGGCGTTGCGAATGGTTGCGCTCGCTTGGCGCTTTGCGGGCGGATTGCCGTTTCGAGGCTATCGTCCGTCGTTTTATGACGCCGAACGTCGGTTCGGTTTGCGCGATCAGGCAACCGCGTT
>CAMZHY010000038.1 GCA_947307005.1 uncultured Planctomycetaceae bacterium | reverse complement strand
ACCGGGGGCGGCAGCAGAAATTTCGTCGGCAAAAGAACCGGCGTCTTCTGCAAAAAACGTTGCAGTTCCATCCAAAAGGACTCGGGCAGGAACCGGCTCTGATCGTGGAGCGACCATGAAAAGAGATCGTAGCCCTGTTTAACAAGCGCGTCCTTTAAATAGTACAAAAGCGACGTCTTACCGCTCCCATGATCCCCGACGATCTGCCCACGGCAGGAGTGAGAAATAAACTGATCGACAAGATAACGCAAACACACGACGTGACGCAAATCTTCGCCGGCGCCGACCAAACTGTAGAAAAACTCGGCAAACTTCCGCGGATGAAAATTCTTAATCCAATCGACGTAGGAGGATTCAAAAAAGTACGGAGCCTTGCCGGGAGCTGTGTAACTCGTTGAAAATGGATTGCCGCCAGCGAGTGACGAAAAACGCTCGTCCATTGTTTACAGTCCTATCGCAAGGTGACTACGGCGACGCCCGTCGCTCGTCCGAGGACGTCGCGCAAAACTATCAAAAAATCTCCGCTTCCTGCGATCTGCTGAAAACGCGCCTTTCAGCCCGTAAACAATTTCAGCGTCCTCATGTCGGGTAAGTCGCCAAGATAAAACGGCGTTTCCTCCAGCAACTGAGAGCCGTTTTCCAAAAAAACACGTAAACGAACGCTCCACCGTATCTTAATGATCACGCCGTTATAGGAGAGAGGACTCTGCGGTAAAACGACGCTAAAACGCCCCGGCTGGAGAGGATCGATCCAGTCGCCGTTCTGACTCGAAAGCCGCCAGAACGCGTGGACGCCCACGTCCTCGTTCCCCTTCCCTTCGGTGCGCCATAAGACGGAAAATTCGAGCGTGTCAATCGAATCGCGACGAATCTCGTTCAGGTAATAGCTCCCCGCAAGCGTCTCGCCGGGAAAGTAGATGCGACTCCCCCGACCGTCCAGACGGATGAATATCTGGTCTTTTGACTTCGCGCCGGAATACGGCGATCTAACGCTTTCGGAAAACATTGTCAACCCTATCTTCGTCGACCTGCAAACGTCGCCCCTTGACTTGAGTCGAAAGGGACGCCGCGCCGTTACGGTTTAGGAACGTAAACGAAACGAAAACCCACGTAAGGCCCTTTGCGATCGCCGTTGTAATAACCGCGATAGCAAAAGTTGCACTCGTAATCGTAACTATCCCAACAGCCGCCGCGGTCCGTACGGAGGTTCGCGGGAGTTTCTTCGTCCGTCGCGCCGGTCGGATCGACCGCGTCGACGCCGTTCCCGTCCTCGTCGACGGCGATTTTGCCAGACTTATCCGCGGTCCATTCCCAAAGATTGCCCAGCATGTCGTAGACGCCCCACGCGTTAGGCGCTTTCGTCGCGACGTCGTGAGTTCCGCCGTAATTGCCGTCGCCGAACCACGCGACCTTCTCAAGCTCCGCGCCGCTCAGTAGTTCCGTCGCGCCCGCTCGCGCGGCGTATTCCCACTGCGCCTCCGTCGGAAGTCCGAACTTCGTCCCTTCGGGGAGCTTGGCGACCTCCGTCAGTTTTTCGCAGAACGCGACGGCGTCGTCGTGACTCACCGTATCGACGGGCTTGGCGTCTCCGACGAACTTGCTCGGATTCTCGCCGACGACGGCGCTCCACATTTTCTGCGTCGTTTCCGTTTCGAGAATCCAAAATCCGCGAGTCAGCGTCACTTTATGCAAGACGCCAAAGTCGACGTCGCCCCCGACCTCGCCGGAACCGTCCTTTGAACTCCCCATCGTAAAAGTTCCCGCCGGCGCCCAGCGGAAGGCAAACTCCGTCCCGTCGACGGAAACGACGGCGCGATCGCCCGCTTTGTCGCCCTGCTTTAAGATCGATTCGACGTCGGAATCGGCGGCTTTCGCGCCGGAAACGAACGGCGCAAGCGCCGCGAACGCGACGCATAAAAAAGCTAGGTTCTGAGTTCTAAGCATGAGATTCACCGTCGCATAAAGAGTCCAAAATACCCGCGAATACGGAAAGCGCCGCGTCGTCGTCCGTAACGCAACGACGCGACGTTCATAAAACCGACGTCAGGAGACGAGCTTCCAACGTTTGCAACGAAGGCGCGCGAACCACGTTCCCTGCATCTTTTCATACCAGATCGTGAAGAGCGAACCGTCGTCGAGCTGGACCGTCGCGGGATAGCCTAGATCGCCGCTTGTCGCGTCCCCGTAAAGAACGAGGGGTTCGGACCAAGTTTCGCCGCAGTCGTCGCTCACGCGCGCTTGAACGCCAAGGGGCGCCCTGCGGTGACCGTACGTCATCAGGAGCCGCCCGTCCTGCAAACGATTCAGGAACGAAGGAATCCCCCAAACGCCGATGGCTCTCGGCGTCGACCAAGTCTCGCCGCCGTCTTTAGAAACAGTCTGGAGATTCTCGTCGCCGTTATTCTTATTGCCGTTGCGAATGTGCGCGACAAGCGTGCCGTCGGAAGCCTCCGCCGCGTGAAGCTCGTAATACGCGGCGCACGTGTCGCCGTCTCGCGTTGGGATAATCCCCGCGACGCGCCACGTTTGACCGTCGTCTTCGGAAATCGCCGCTCCGCAGCGATGTTCTTTAGTCCAAAGCTCGTCGCCCATATAAAGCTGGCGTCCGTCGGAGAGTTGAATCGGACCGTGAGGACTGTTGAAGGGCGTCGAATACCGCTCCGACCACGTGACGCCGCCGTCCGTCGAACGCAGCATCCAGCAGCCGACTTCTTTCTCACGCTGTTCAGGAGTCAACCGTCGATGAACCGCCATCCACTTCTCGTAGCGTCCGTCCGACCAAATATCAAGCCGAGGCTTTCCTTCAGCGCGGAATTTCGTCTCCTCGTCGAGCATTCCGACGTAAGCAAGCGACGTAAAAGTCGTTACAAGAATCGTTCCCTTATCCGTCACGCAAATTCCGGCGTCGCGGTCGTCGATCGGACTGTCGTAAAGCGTCTGGGGCCAAGTCCAGGTCTTGCCGGCGTCTTTCGAGCGGAACATATCGACGCGACCAAAAGGACACACGTGCCCTTCGCGACCGCCGGAAGCGACGACCAGCAGCTCGTCGCCTCTCTTGGCGATCGTCGGCCAACCGTAGTAGTATTCGGGAGGCGAGCTGAACGTTCGGGTCTCTTCCAACGTCTGAAACTCGGGCGTAACCGTCGCGCCGTACGTACGGGCGCTCAGGAAAGGCGCCGCGCAAACGCCGACCAACGCCGCCGACGCGTTGCGCTTCATAAAATCTCGACGACTAATCTTGCGATCCATAGACTGCCTCGCTGAATGAAATAAAAACAAAAGCCGCTCTCGACGACTACGGAACAGGGCTGAGTATACGCGCTTTGCGACGCCAATTCAATAAAACGGCGAAAAATTTTAAGAAAACGTCGCTTAAGCAAGTCCGGTCTAAACGGTAAGAACGACAAAAACAAACCCCGAAATCAACGCCGAAAGACGTCGACTCGGGGATCGTTTGCGCTCCGCTCGCCTCATGGAAGATGCGAGCGAGATTCTCGATCACTTTTCGAGTTCCCAGTCGCGAATAAGCTGTTCGGCTCCGGGGGTCATGCGACGCAGTTTCGCGGCGAAGACGGCCTTGCCCGCTTCGTCAAGGGTCGGAAGCTTGGCCTTCATCCGAGAGAGCTGCTCGCGACGTTTACGGCGGGAATTAATCTCCTTTTTACGTTCTGAGAGGGACACTGTATTCTCCTAAGAGCTCAAAGTTTACCGACGGATTTAAAGATCGCGAAAGGCGAAAAACGTCGGAAATATAAGGTAATTTCGTAATATCCACGGCGCCGGACTCGACGCGTCTGAAATCAAAACGCTTAAGCCCGACGTTTAATCCTACGCCAATATCGTGTCATTCTAGCGTTTTACGAAATCTCGTCAAGGAGCGGCGCGACGGAAATGTCGTTTTCTTCGCCGCTCGCAAAATCGAAACAAGCCCGGCGCGGTTGACGCCGCGCCCTACGCGACGACGTTTTCGCCGGAAAGAGATTTTAAAAGAGCTCAAAGAACGCGAGCGCCCTGCGCGGGACGCGTCGAAAAGGTCGTCGCGTCTTTGCCAATCCGCTTCTTGTACTCTTCCTTGAGAATCCGCGCAATTTCGTCGACTTTGTCCGTTTTGACGAGCGAAACGGTGCAGCCGCCAAATCCGCCTCCCGTGATGCGCGATCCGATCACGCCCCCGCTCATGCCGATATTTCGCGCGATATCGACAAGCGCGTCGATCTCGGGGCAGGAAACTTCGTAATCGTCGCGTAGCGAATCGTGACTGGCGTACATCTGAGCGCCGACGGTTTCCCAGTCGCCGATCTTGAGAGCCTCGGCGGTCTTCAATGTTCGAACGTCTTCGCCGACGGCGTGAAACGCGCGCTTGAAAAGGCGGTCGCCGTTCTCCGCGTCAATGAGTTTATCCTTCGAAGCGAGGAGCTCGTCCAACGACACGTCGCGGAGAAGAGCGACGCCGAAGCGACGCGCCGCTTCTTCGCAGCTTGCGCGCCTCTCGGGATATTCGCTGCCGGTGAGTTCGTGTTTAACGTTGGAATTCGTAATGAGAACGGAAACGGAAGGATCGACGAAAGGAATCATTTCCGGCTTCTGACTGCGGCAGTCAAGGAGCATCGCGTAGTCTTTTTCGCCGAGCGCGGAAATGAACTGATCCATAATGCCGCACGCCATCTTTGCGTAGACATGCTCGACCTGCTGGCACATTAACGCTTTTTCGACCTTCCCGAAACTAACGCCGCCGAGTTCTTCCATAAGCGTCGCGACCGCGACTTCAAGAGACGCGCTGCTCGAAAGACCGCCGCCGAGGGGAACGTTGGAGTTGATCACGGCGTTGAATCCGGGAACTTTCGCCCCCTTCTTGATCGACAGTGCAATCGCGCCCTGCACGTAGGAAGTCCATTCGACTTTTTCAGCGGGCGGAACGTCGGGATCGAGAACAAATTCAGCGACGGCGCCCATGTTGTTGGAAAAGATCGTCGCCGTCGAGGACGTCGTCGGACTCGCGGCGATGATCGTGCAGCGTTCAATCGCCATCGGAAAGACGTAGCCGCCGTTGTAGTCGGTGTGTTCGCCGATCAGGTTAACCCGGCCCGGCGCCGCGACTAAGGTCTGCGGAGCGGTTCCGAATTTTTCAACAAAAAGGCGTTTCGTTTCTTCGAGGAGTTCTTCAAAAAGTCGATCGGACATCTCGCAATCTCAATCTTGGGTTTGAGGAAAAATTCCGTCCGCGCTCGCGCTCGAACGCGGACAATGAAAAAACAGTGACGAAAACGGATAAATGAAAATCAGGGTTCGCCGCGTAAAAATTCGGCGAAAGTTTCTTCTGAATCAACATTCTTGGAAACCCACGCGTCGCCGACGCGAAGCGCGGCGGGAAACTCGTCGACGTCGTCCTGTTCGTCCGCGAAGTCGTCCGCGTCCGTTTGATCGGCGTCGTCTTCCTCGTCGTCTAGATCGACGTCGTCGGGCACGACGAGAATGACCTCGCCCGCTTCGTTCGTGATTTGACCGCCGTCGGACTGCTCGATCCCGTCCGTTTCTTCGCGCAGCCAGCCCGCTAGCGTTGCAAGACGATCCCAGTTGGCGACGTTAAATCCCGCGTCGAACACGGTAAAGCAGTAGCATCCCTTCGTTTGGGCGAGGCGTTCGCGCGCCCACGCCCGGTTGCAGACGGGCTGCATTTCATCGACGCAACCTTGAAATTCCTCAATCTCGTCGGCGAGGAAATCGGAATCGTCAAGGGAGTCGTAGACGAGCGAGGCGACCTCGTTCTCATCCGGGTCAAAAAAGAGCAACTCCACCGGCGGAGCGTTTAAATCGTCGGCGTTTTCCTCTTCGACGACGCCGTAGAGCCCGAGACCGACGTTCTCCTTTTCAAGAAACGCTTCGATCTCGTCGCCCCAAATTTTCCTCTCGGTCGTCGTAAACACGCGGTAAAAAAAAGACATGGCGCAAACTCGCTAATCAAAATTGTCTTGAGGAAACGACGCGGTTAGCTTTTAACGGCGTCGCGCGGTCCTTTGGCGCTCCAGAGCTTGGCGAGTTCGACGAGCGTCTCCGTCGCCTTCTCATGCTCTTCGACGTCAAGAAACTCCATCACGGAGTGGAAGTTTCGCCCGCCGGTGAAAAGATTCGGCGTCGGAAGCCCCATTTCCGTCAGACGCGATCCGTCCGTCCCGCCGCGAATCGGAACCCATTTGGGCTCGAGTCCGGCGCGTTTCGTCGCCTCTTCGAGGACGTCGAGAACTTCGGGCGTTTCTTTGAGGAAATAGCCCATATTGAGATACTGCTGAACGAAATCGACCTTATATTCAAAAGCGTCCCCAACCGTCTCGGCGACGCTTGCGACCGCTTCCTGAAGGATTTGTTTGTTTTTCTCGCGGTCAGTTTCGTCAAACGCGCGGAGCAAAAATTCCGCTTTCGCTTCGGAAACGCCTCCTTCGAATTTGTAGAGATGAATGAACGGCTCGCGTCCTTCCGTCTCCTCTGGCGTTCGATCGAGAGGGAGCGCGGCGACGATTCGCGACAAGACGCGAGAGGCGTTAATCATCGTCGATTTCGCTTCGCCGGGATGCACGTCGACGCCGCGCGCGACGACGATCGCTTTGTCGGCGGTAAAGGTTTCGCCGTTGATTTCGCCGCCGGGACCTCCGTCGACGGTATACGCGTAATCCGCGCCAAAACCCTCGATATCAAAGAAAATCGTTCCGTTTCCGATTTCTTCGTCGGGAGTGAAACACACGCGAATCGTCGGTCGAGGCGCGTCGGACGCCGTCAAACGCTCAAGCGCCGCCATAATCGCGGCGACGCCCGCTTTGTCGTCGCCGCCAAGGAGCGTCGTTCCGTCCGTCACGACAAAATGATCGCCGACAAGCGTCTTCATCTCTTCCGTTTCGGCGATAACGACGCCGTTTTCAAGTTTGACGGGCCCCCCTTGGTACTCGATAACGCGAGGATTGACGTTCGCGCCGGACGCCGCGCAAGACGTGTCGAGGTGCGCGATGAATCCGATCGTCGGCGTTCGGCGATCCGCGACGTTCGTCGGCAGCGTCGCCGTAACGTAGCAATGCTCGTCGACCTGCGCGTCTGAAAGACCGAGTTCCAAGAGTTCGTCGACAAGAAGCCTTGCGAGATTAAACTGACAATCCGCGCTGGGAGTCGTTGTCGTTTCCTCGCTCGAGGTCGTTTCGATTCGGGCGTATTTAAGAAATCGTTCAAGGGGAGTCTTCATATTGGAACCTCTTTCGGAGTCCTATAAGCTCAAATTACAAAATACAACGTTAAACGTCGCGACCGAATCTCCAGACTCCGCCTCTCGACGGCGTTGTTTCGCCGAGAAGCAAGACGCCGTTCGACTCCCGCGCCGACGTTCTACCTATACAGTTTCGCGTCGGCGTCCATTTTATGAAAAAATCTGAGAAAAAGCGTCAAAAAAACAAACGCGGCTCAAGAGGGAATCGATTCTCCAAAGACGCGAAAGGCGCGCGCTTTTTACTCCTGAAAAAACGAAGGGGAAATGCGTCGCAACTCGGAAAACAACGTTTCAAATGAGAGACGCCGCCGTTTTGCTCGCAATTTGAGCGTCAAAGATCGGCGAGAACGACAAATCTCGCGCAACCAACCTCCGCTAAAGTATACGACGAACGCGGAAGAGAAACAAGACGTGAGACCGCAAAGTCCCCGTCAAAAAACGAGAAAACAAACCGACCGCCGTCAAGTCCGTTTAATTGTCCAGCGCTTCCTTTTTTAATCGCATCAGCGTGGTAAGCGCGTCGATCGGCGTCATGGCGTCGACGTCGAGTTCGCGGAGTTCGGAGACGACGGGATGGTCCGACGCGCCGAAGAGGGAAAATTGGACGACGGTCTCGCCCTTCTTTCTGTCGGAAGCTTTCGACGAGAGGTTGTGGAGCGTTTGACGCGCGGCGGCGGTCGTATCCGTCACGCGAGCGTCTTCCAAACCTTTGAGAATCTGCCGCGCGCGATCGACGACGACGCTCGGAACGCCGGCGAGTTTGGCGACGTGAACGCCGTAGCTCTTGTCGGCGGGCCCCTCCTCGATCTTATGGATGAAAGAAATCTCGCCCCGCCATTCTCGAACGGCGACGTTGAGGTTGCTCACGTTTGGACAAACTTCCGCAAGTTCCGACAGTTCATGATAATGGGTCGCAAAAAAGGCGCGGCATTTGATTTTCTTCGCGATATGCTCCGCAATCGCCCACGCCAGCGCGACGCCGTCGTACGTGCTCGTGCCTCTGCCAATTTCGTCGAGAATGACCAAACTCGACGCCGTCGCGTTGTTCAAAATCCGCGCGGTCTCGATCATCTCGACCATGAACGTGCTCTGTCCGCGAGTCAATTCGTCCGACGCGCCCACTCGCGCAAAAATTCGGTCCACCACCCCAATCGTCGCTTCTTTCGCGGGAATGAAGGAACCCATATGCGCCATGAGCGCAAGGAGCGCCGTTTGACGGATAAAGGTGCTTTTACCCGCCATATTGGGGCCCGTAATGAGATGAACGTATCCGTTCGCGTCGTCGCAGCGAGAATCGTTGGGAACGAATTCGCCGCTTGAACATGTCGTATCCAGCACGGGATGACGACCGTCGATAATCTCAAGGATCGGCTCGCGAACGAGTTTGGGACGGCAATACTGTTGAGAAACGGCGAGATCGGCGAGTCCGGCGAGCGCGTCTAGCCGCGCGAGCGCCCTCGCCGTCCTCTGAATGTCGGTCCGCGCCTGCGCGACCTTGCGCTGCAATTCGCCGAAGATCCGCATCTCGATCTCAAGCGCCCTTTCCTCGGCGTTCAACGCTTTTTCTTCGTACTCGCGGAGTTCCGGGGTTGTAAATCGTTCGACATTCTTGAGCGTCTGTTTGCGAGTATAGTTGGCGGGAATATTTTCGGAAGCGCCCTTTGCGCGGGTAATCTCAATGTAGAAACCAAAAACGCTCGTGTATCCGACGCGCAAATTGGGAATTCCCGTCTCGGCGGCTTGACGCTCCTGATACTTGGCCATCCATTCCTTGCTGTTGCGGCGAATCTGGCGAGGCTCGTCCAACTCGGGAGAATAGCCGTCGGCGATGAAACCTCCGTCTCGGTAATTGAGAGGAACGTCTTCGGTAAAGGCGCGATTAAGTTCGTCGCAAAGTTCGGTCTGGAGCGAGATACTCTCGCCGAGCGTTTTCAAGAGCCGACTTTCAGTCCCTTCGAGAAACGATTTGAAAACGGGCAGCGTCTGGAGCGTCTTCCCAACGCTGACAAGTTCGCGCGGGGTCGCTCGCTCTTGCACGATTCGCGAAACAAGGCGTTCGAGATCGGAAACGCCGCGCAGAGCGTTTCGTATCGCCGTAACTTCCGCGCCGAGCGAAATGATTTCTTCGATCGCGTCTTGACGCAGTTCGATCATGCCGACGTCGATCAGAGGGCACGCGAGCCAGTTTGCGAGGAGGCGGCTCCCCATCGACGTCTGGCAACGATCGATCGTCGCGAGCAGCGAGCCTTCGCGGCGACCGTCGCGATAAGTCTGCTCGATCTCAAGACTCCGACGCGTCGATTCGTCAATCTCAAGATACTGCGCGACGCGATACGGAGTCAGCGTCGCGATGAAATCAAGAGATTGCTTTTGCATTTCCTTGAGAAACGCCAGCGTCGCGCCCGCCGCCTGCAACGCGAAAATATCGGAGGATTCGCTTTTAAAACCGAATCCTTCAAACGTTTTCACCTTAAAATGTTCCGCTAGCGCGTCAAGCGCGGTATGGCGAGAAAACTCCCAGCCCGGGCGTTCCGTGACGGTCGTCCGTTCGAGAAACCATTCGGGAAAACGAGTTTTGAGTTCGTCTTGAACAAGACATTCGGACGGATTGATTCGCGCAAGGTGATCGAAAAGCTCGCCGTAAGAAATGGTCGTCGCGTAAAACGTTCCCGTCGACAATTCGGTCCACGCCAATCCGATAAGACGATTCGGTTCGATTCCGGAAGCGTCAAACTCGGGATTTTTCGGAGCGACGCAGCGGAACGTCGCGCCCGCGCCAAAGTTCGGATCGTCGACTTCGACGATCTCTTCGACCGTGTCCGCAGACTCGGCGGTTCTTTCCGGCTCCAAGTCGAAAAGCGACGGCTCAGGCGTCGGTCGAGATTTGTTTTTTCGTCCCGCTCTGGCGATCTTAAGACTCACGCTTTCGTCCGAGATGAAAATCGCGGCGAGAAAATTGCTCGTCCGGGGATCGAGCATCGACTCGTCCATGAGAGTCCCCGGCGTCACAATGCGCGTAACTTCGCGCTTGACGATCGACTTCGCCTTCTTCGGATCCTCCATCTGGTCGCAAACGGCGACGCGGTGCCCGGCCTTGACAAGCCGCGCGAGATAATTGTCCAAGTGCTGCCAAGGAAAACCCGCCATCGGCATGGCGTCCGCCTTATTGCGGTCGCGCGTCGTCACGGTAATGTTTAACGTTTTAGCGGCTTTGTACGCGTCGTCGTTAAACATCTCGTAGAAGTCGCCCATTCGGAAAAGTAGCAGCGCGCCGCGAGACGCTTCTTTAGCGGCGTAATACTGCTTCATCATCGGGGTGAGTTCACGATCTTCGTTCATAACGTTCCTATCGCCGCTAAAATCGCAAAGGGTAAGAGGAGTCCGTAAAAGCCGGTCTCCGCCGCAAAAAATACGCGCCATTCCATTATACCCGACGTTTTGAACGTTCGAGGCGGCGACGACGTCTTCCTCAATATTTTCAACAGTGCAAAATCGTTAAATTTGATACATATTTAATTATCGTTAAATTTTAACAAGACAGGACGTCCGGTTTTTGATGAAAACGCGTTAGCGCCTTCATGATCGATTCGGCGTCCCTATTTCAGATCGAAACGCAATTCTAATCGCCTTGTCAGGGTCCTCCAGAGTCGGCGCCAAAACGCGCCGCCCCTATTCAGGAGAAAAAAAGGGGATAAAATACGATAGAGTTTAGTCGCGAGCGTCCCGTTGCAAGCGTGGATTCGCGTTTCTTACAACGCAAGCTTCCCGGCGCTCAGGCGTTTCGCGGTCTGCCTTTGCTCAATAAGTCGCTATGTCGTTGGCGTTTCCGACGACGACGCGATTTGACGTTATATTTTGAGGAGACCTCTCAATGATCGTTACGACAAAAGACCTGTTTAAGGAAGCTTATGGCAAGTACGCTATCGGCGCCTATAACATCAACAATCTCGAGCAGCTCGTCGGGCTTTTCCGTGGCAACCTCGGCAAGTCCGCCGCCAACGAAGATCCGAACGACGATTCCAAAAGCGCTCCGTTCATCATCCAGATCTCTCGCGGCGCTCGTTCCTACACCGACAAGAACTTCCTCGAAGGCATGATTCGCACCGCCGACAAGGTCTTCCCGGAAGCGATCTTCGCCGTCCACCTCGACCACGGCACCGAAGACGTCTGCTACGACTGCATTGACTCCGGCTTCTACAGCTCCGTCATGGTCGACGCTTCTCACGAGGAATTCTCGAAGAACGTCGATATCACGAAGCGAGTCGTCGATCGCGCTCACGCCAAGGGCGTCGTCGTCGAAGCGGAACTCGGGCAGCTCGGCGGCGTGGAAGAAGACGTCGTTGGAAGCGTCAAGCTGACGAATCCGGAACAGGCGGCCGAGTTCATTGAAAAGACCGGCGTCGACTCTCTCGCGGTCGCGATCGGCACCTCTCACGGAGCGTTCAAATTCTCCGGCAAGCAAGGACTTCACTTTGACGTGCTGGAAAAGATTCAGAAGGCCGTCAACGAAGTAAAGCCGAACTTCCCGCTCGTCATGCACGGAAGCTCCTCCGTCCCGCAGGAATGGGTTCAGCGCATCAACAACGCGGGCGGCGCGATGAAGAACGCCAGCGGCGTCGATGAAAAGCAGTATCTGCCCGCCGCCAAACTCGGCGTGACGAAGATCAACATCGACACGGACGGTCGTCTCGTCTGGTGCGCGATTCACCGCGAATTCTTCCGCGATCATCCGGAAAAGTTCGACCTTCGCGAACCGGGCAAAATCTTCATGCCCGCCTACGCCGAATACATCATCCACAAGAATCAGATGCTCGGCAGCGCGGGTCATCTCGAAGAAGTCCGCAAGGTCGTCGCGAAGTGATCTAGTCGTCGTTTAGACGGATAAATCTTTTATCTCGATATTTTCATGCGTCGCGCGCTTTTCCTCGAGCGCGCGGCGTTTTTTTCATATTTCGCCTAACCCGCCCTCTTCAAAAGACCTTAACGCGTCGGGTATAATTAGACGATGAAGATCATTGGGAACGGCGCGTCCCAAACTTTTTCATTGTCCCCCTTGTTTCGCCCTCAAAGCCATGACGAACTTAAAATCGACGGAATCGAGCGCGAAGTCTGAAGGACGTTTCGGCGCGTTTCTACAGACTTGCGCGGTCTCTTGCTGTCTCGTTTGTCTCGCCGCGTCGTCCGCGCCGTGCCAAGAGCCCGACGTCGCTCGTTCGGGCGGCGTTACGATTCACAAGGGGGGCGGAATCGCGGGAGTCGTCGAGAATCCTGACGCCGATTCCTCGGGGTATTACGAAATCGCGCCGTCCCTTGGCGGAAAGATTTCCGTCGCCGTCTCTGAAGTGAAACAGACGACGACGCTGCGGCCTGAACAGATTTCCTACCGCAAATTTGCGCCGTTGGAGAAGGACGACGTCGCGTCGCAATTAAAAATCGCAAGATGGGCGTCGACACAAAAGCTTTCGGCGATCGCCGACGCCCACTATCAGCGCGTTTGCGAACTCGACCCTGAAAACGAAGAAGCGCGCAAAGCGCTCCAGCATGTAAAAATAAACGGAGTATGGGTTTCTAATAAAGAAAGAATGGAGCAAAACGGGCTGGAACGCGTCAACGGAAGAAGCGTGTCCAAGCAGGAAGCGGAACTAATTCGACAACAGGACGCCGACAAAGAAGCGGCGCGATATTGGAAGAAGGAGATTCAGTTTCTTTACCAGGGCGCCTGCAACGGCAACCAACGCGCGCGCGAGGCGTTTCGTTCGATTCGCAGTCCTCAGGCGCTCCCGCCGCTTGTGAAAACGTTTGAGAACGAAAGGAAGAATCCGGAAGGGAGGATTCTTCTGACGCAGGCGATCGCCGCGATCGGTTCGCCGGCGGCGCTCGGCGAGCTTGGAAAAATCGCGCTCAACGATCCGGATATGGACGTTCGCGTCGCCGCCGTTGAAGGAATATGCCGCAAAAAGATTGCCGCGCCCGACGCCGTCGAATATTTCCGCCGACGTTTGCGCGTTTCTTCCGACGTCGCCGCGATCAACCGCGCCGCCTACGCGTTGGGACGCCTTCAAAGCCCCGCAGCGATCCCCGATTTGATCAACGCGCTCGTTACGACGAGCAAAACGCAAGTTGTCGTCGGTTCGGACCAAACGGGAATGTCTGTCGACAACACGGGCAAAATCTCGGGATTTTCTCCAGGCGGCGGCGCTCATGTAAAAACAATTTCGCAACTGAGCGAAAACGAAACGGTTCACGAAGCGCTCGTCGCAATCGTCGCTGCTAATTTCTCGACGCCCGTCGATTTCGGCTACAACGTTGACGCTTGGATTCGTTGGAGTCGCGAAAAAGATCAACTCTCGAATTTCTATCCACGAAGAGATCGATAATACGAAAGCGTTTTCTAGAGACTTCTTGACCGCTCGACGCGCGTAGAAAGAATCAAGATTTTCAACTGGATGGAAGGCGCCCGGGATTCTTCAACGCGCC
>CAMZHY010000037.1 GCA_947307005.1 uncultured Planctomycetaceae bacterium | reverse complement strand
CATTTTGTAAGCGCGGGGATCGACCCCGCACGGTTTCTCCATAAAGACGTGCTTATCGTGATCGATCGCGTAAGCGAAGTGAATCGGGCGGAACCCGGGCGGGGTCGCCAAAATGACCGAATCGCACAGGTCGATCGCTTTCTTATAGGCGTCGAGTCCCCAGAAGACGCGGTCTTTCACGTCGAAACGCTCGTCTCCCTGTTCGTTAAACGTTTTTTCCGTCGCTTTAGCCGCCGATTCAAACGCGTCGGCAAGCGCGTAAATCTTCACGTTGTCGCCGACGGTCATTCGCTGCTGAAGCGCCCCGCGCCCGCGTCCGCCGCAGCCGACGAGCGCGACTTTAATCAGATCGGTTCCCGCCGCGAACGCCCCTCGCGCGACGCCAAGCCCGGCGACCGCGCCCGCCGATTTCAAGATATTGCGTCGTTCCATAGCTTCTCAACTCCTCAATCGTCGAATTCTCTCTTTGAACGCCGTCGACGGCGCTATTGTCTTTCATACGAAAAAGCCGCCGAGAACCTTCGGGCGCTCGACGGCTTTCTTATCTTAGCGCGTCCCTTGAGTTAGGGACTCGGCATGAAGTCGAGATCACGCGTCCCACTTCCATTCGCCCGGAACCGGGACGGAATTCTCGTAAATGAACTCGCCTTCGGCGGGCTGCGCAGGCGGAACGGTATCCGGAACGACCGGCGGAACGGCGTCCCAGAACTTCGTGGGATCGTTCGCTTCGAGATCGGCGACAAGATCATACGGGAATTCGTCGCGACCCTTTTCGACCGCGTCGTTCCAAGAGATTTCCTTGCCAGAGTACGCGCAGTAACGACCGAGAACGGCGGTCATCGAAGAATGAGCCGCGAACCACGCGTCGTTGTGCTTAATGTCTTCGCGGATGTACTTCGCGTGCTGAACATGCTCGTTCTTGTAAGGATCGGGGTTGTCGCCCTCGAAGCGCCAAACTTCATGTTCATGCATGTCGTTGATTCCGCCCGCCCACGCGCGACCTTCGGTGCCGTAGAACGTTTCGCTCACGTTATTGTAGCAGTGCGCCTGCTGACGGCACTGACTGAACATCTGGGTGCCGTCGTCGAAAGTGAACTCGCAGAAGAAGTGGTCGAAACGATGACCGGAGTTCTTGAAGCGCGGGAACTTGCGGACTTCGCGACCGCCCATCGCGTTGCAGCGGATCGGGTGCGCGTTCTTGCAGAAGGGATCGCCGAGGCTGTGGACCCAGTTGCCGACGTCGATGTTGTGGCAGTGCTGCTCGATAATGTTGTCGCCGCAAAGCCAGTTGAAGTGGTACCAGTTGCGCATCTGATACTGCATTTCCGTATCGCCGTCCTGACGCGGACGTTCCCAGATGCCGTCGCCGTTCCAGTAAACGCGGCTGTACATAAGACGACCGATCTTGCCCGCCTTAATCTACTCGACCATGCCGATGTACGGATTCTGATAGTGACGCTGATAGCCGCAGACGACCTTCAGGTTCTTTTCATCCGCAATCTTAGCGGCGGCGATCGCCATCTTGTAGCCGCGCGCGTCGACCGCGCAAGGCTTTTCCATGAAGACGTGCTTGCCCGCGTTCACGGCGTACGTGAAGTGGATCGGACGGAAGCCCGGCGCCGTCGCGATAAGGACGGAATCGCACTTGTCGATCGCCTTCTTATACGCGTCGAGTCCCCAAAAGACGCCGTCCGCAAAATCGGCGCGGTCGCCGGCTATTTGGTTGAAAGCTTCCGCCGCCGCCTTCGCGTTGGGCTCGAACGCGTCCGCAAGCGCGACGACTTTCACGTTGTCGCCGACCTCGAGACGCTGCTGAAGAGCGCCGCGTCCGCGACCGCCGCAACCGACGAGAGCCAGCTTAATAAGATCGGAACCGGAAGCGTTCGCGCCGCGCGCTACGCTGACGCCGCCGACCACGCTCGCGCCGGCGAGAACGCCGGTCGACTTCAGAAAATCACGTCGTTTCATCTATTTAATACTCCCATAATGGAATTTGGCGCGAACGTCCGACCCGACGCCGATTCGTCCGCATGTGACATAAATGTGTTCGTTTAATATCTTACGCTTAAGTCAGCGCGACGAAAAACGCGCCCGTCGCAACCCGACGCCCGCGCCCGTTCCACGCTTACGTCAATATGATAACAATTGTGAAAGCGAAAAGCAAGGAAAGAGGCAAGAAAAAAGAAAAAAGCCGTTAAATTCCCTGAATCTAACGGCCCGCGGCAACTTAACAAGTTCAAACGTATGAATTTACGATTTTACCTATTTTCTCCAAATTTATTCGCGTCAGTCGAGAAAATCTCCTTCTCGAAGGAGTCTCGGAACGTATTCTTCCGTCATGTAGCTAATGCTGCGGCTCACAAGCGCTTCGACTTCGAGTTTGAAACCGTTTTTAAGCATCAGATCAATCTCGCGGCGCCAGTCTTTTTTATGGACGAACCACGGATATTCCGCGATCTGCTTGGCGCGCTTGCGGTCGACGTCGTTGAGAGAAATCTTGACGCCCTCGGAAAGCCCGCAGCGTTCAAAGTCGCGACTGCGCACGCCGATGAACTTCGCCGCCGGCGTCGCCATACGCTCCGATTCGTACGCGAGGTTGATCGATCCTTGTTTAATGACGGAGTAGATGTAATACCCCCAAGGGTCGTTGTCGAGGAGGCAATAGATTGGCAGTCCCAGTTCCGTGTTAAGACGGTTGAGGAGCCTGCGAACCCCGCGCGGCGGCTGACCGTTGCCGTGCGTGAGAATGCAGTTGTGCTTCTTCCAGAACTTGTCCTCGTTAAAACGTTGCCAGACGGTGTTTTTTTCGACGTGAAGGACAAATTTCGCCTTGCACTCTTTAAACTGAATCACCGACGGTTCGACGATCGACGGAATCGCGTAGCCCCCCGACCCCATGCGAGAACAGTCGATCTCGTCCCCGGAATCGACGATCTTAATGTTCCCGACCATGTCGCCGCGTTTGTCCGCGAAGAGGTGGAGCTCCTCGCGAAGCGCGGAAAGGAGTACCTCGCAATCTTCGATGACGGGGTCGCACTCCCCCTGATCGTGGAACGTCGGCTCTTTCGTCCCGCGCGCGTCGTGCTTAAGCATATAGTAGAGACCGCGGATGCTCGTCGTTTTGCCCATTTCGATGAGGCGTTTCGCGCCCGAGGCGACGAGCGCCGTCTGCATAAAGCTTTTCGCTTGCGAGAGGTTGAAGAGCTCGCGGCTCGTCGTCTTGTTTCCCATCTGGAGAACGCGCTTCTCCTCGTTGAAGGAAACGTTGCCGAGCGAACGCGCGGGAATCGCGAGAACGGGCTCTTCGCTCCGCTCGACGGTCGCGGTAATCGTCGCGGCGAGATTATGAATGCTCCCAAGGGTTCTTTCATCCTGAACGGAGAGCGCGACGGGCCCCGCGTCTTCGTCAAAAAGCGAAGCGCCTCGCGCCGTTCTTTTGCTGTCTTTTGCCATTCCTTCTTCCGTCTTCTTCGAGATTTTGCGAGACGTCGACCGTCTTCGTCGCTTGACATTGTAAACCAAAAATCGCGTTTCGCCAAGAGAAGACTCGGAAAACGCCGATTCCAACGGTATTAGAGTCCGCGCAAGAAAAGAAAAAGGGCGGATCGAACGTTTGTTCAATCCACCCCAATTCTATACGCGACAAGGAATTACGCAAAATCCAAAAGGATTACCCGGCGGTAGAAATATCGCACTTAGGATTGATCTTCTTAAACTCTTCCCACTTCTGGTGAACTTCGTCGGAAGAATCGCCGAACGCGGAGCCTTTGACGTAAATCTTGCGGAGGTTCTTGAGCTTCGCAAGCTTCATGAAGCCGTCGACGGTAAACCCGGCGTTGTCGCGCAAATCGATCGTCGTAAGGGTCTCAATCTTAGCGAGTTCGTCAAGAGCCGCGTCGCTCACGTCGCCCGCGGCGCGAAGCGTAATCGACTTAAGCCCCTTCATATTGGCCGCGATCGCCGCGACGACCTCGTCCGTCATTGGAATGGAGAAGAAGTCCAACGACGTTACGCCGCTCCATCCGGGCGAGGAAACGATTGTCTTAACGGCGTCAGGCGTAACCGCCAATTCAGAGATTTCGACGGTGCGCAACGTGTCCATATCCTTGAGCGCGAGCGCCCCTTCGTCGGACACGTGCAGGTCGCGCAATTCCAATCGTTCGATCTTCAAAGACGCCAACCCCTTGACGCCTTCGTCGGTAAAGGAGTTGCAACGGAAAATACGAAGTCCGGTAAGCGAAGGATATTTGGCGAAGGAAGAAACGCAGCCGTTGTCGATATTGCAATCTTGGAACTCGACGAACTTAAGGTTCGGAGCGGCGGTAAGATTCTCGGCGCCGTCGTTCGTGATCAGGAATCGGAAGAAGACCTCCTCCAACTGCGGCATCCGCGCCAGATACTTCGCGGAAGAGTCGGAAATGTCAGGACAACCGCGAAGGTCGACGCTCGTAATCGTCGTCGACTTTGAAATCTTGTTCACGCCGCTGTTTGTGAAGGAGTTGTAATAAGCGGCGAGCTTCTTGAGCTTCGGAAATTCCGTAAGAACCGCAAGGTCGGCGTTTTTGAGCTCAAGATCGTGGCGAATATCGAGGTCTTCAAGTTCCGGGAACGTCGCGAAAAGCTTGAGAGTTTCAACGGTAATCGAAGCGTTTTGAACGGTGATGCTCTTGAGTTTTTTAAGATCCTTAAACTGGGCGAAGAATTCGTCGTTAAACTTTTCGCTCATTCCCACAAAGGACTCGAGATCGCCAAGGCGTCCGAAGAGCGTCATGTCGTCGAGAGTGACGTCGTCAGATTTGACGACGATTCCGGTGATCGCCCCGTTCTTCGCCTTCTTAACCGTCCCGCGAAGCTCGCCGACGCGTTTTTCCGCCGCTTCGATATCTTCGGCGCTCGCAAGGGGCGGATCGACCTTCGGCGCGGCGGGCTTTACGGCGACCGGCGCGCGAGACGCGGACGCTTGGACCTTCGCGGCGGCCTGCGCGTCGTACTGTCGAGCAAGTTGATGAATCGTGGGATCAACCGTCTCGGCCGTCCCGTCGGCGAGCGTTTGGTCGGAAGTATCCTCTTGCCCAGGGGGAATCGTATCCAACTCGTAATAAAGGAACGTTCCAGACTGCGTATTCGTGGAATCGTTGCATCCGCCCAAAATAGCCGCGGCGCCCGCAAGAAGAATCGCGCCCGCCGTAAGGGTCAACTTTTTCATCTGATCTAAAACTCCTGAAAAACGCCGCGAACCTCGGGAATCGCCGCGCCAACTATGGTAAAACCGCAATCGACAAACGCTGGAACGTCGCCGATCGCGACGCGTCGTCCGAAAGAAGGACGCTCGTCTCTCCTTCGGAGGTTCTTCCCTTTCCTTCCCGCATAAAGCGAGAAACAAGCGTTCCGCATTATACCAAACAGAACCGCAAAGAAAAGCCTTTACCTCTAAACGTCTTTTTTATTTTTCCTATTTTAAAGCGATTTTAACAAATAAACGAATAAAATCGGCGTCTTCTAAAGAGCGTCGTCAATCTTTTTTCTCAGTTCAGACTCGTCGATTTCCGTCGCTAAAAATTTTTTCTGGCTCGAAAGTTCGCCTGAAAAGAGGGAAAGCTGCGATTTGCGAAGTTTGAGCGCCTTCGCAAGAAAATCGACGATCGCCTTGTTGGCTTTGCCCTTCTCCGGAACCTGCGTCACGCAGACTTTCAGCGCGCCGTCTTGCGTTCCGCGAAGTTCGTTGCGCCCCGCGCCCGGCTGCGCCTTGACGGGAATCAAAACGCCTTCGGCGCGGGTTTCAAGCGCGACGGCGCTCGCGTCGACCGCCGATTCGTCCGACGCGGCGCCTTTCTTTTTTTCCTTCGCCATAACAAGCCTTCCGTTGAGATGTTAAGACGCGGCCCACGATCGCGCGCGTCTTTTGAGCGCTCTTCTTTGTCGAAGAGGCGTGAAAAAACGATAAAAATCGAAAAACGACTTGCAATCCGATTGCGACGTCAATATACTGAGGCGCATGGAGACGTTCGACGCGCTCCGCGAGGCGACCCGGTTCCCAGTATAAACGCGAGCGTTTGGGTCGTCAACGGTCAGGAATCGCTGCGTGGAAAACGCGAGAAACGACCGAGAACGCGGTCGTTTTGTTTCGCGCCGACGTCGAACACGTTTATCAACTTAGGTCGGTTCGACCGACAGGAGCATTTTCGATGCAAAGAAGAGACGTTTTAAAAGCGTTCGTCGGCGGCGTCGCCGGAGCGAGCTTCATCAATTTCGCGGGAAGTTCCGCCAGCGCTGGAGCCGCTTCTCTGTCGGGTGAAACTACCAACCAAATCGAGGGTAGCGCAATGCAGAAATATGACAACGACTTCTTTTACAAGGATGGCGTCTTCCAGCAGGACAAGGCGTTTCAGGCTTACTATGAAATGTTCGCCGAAATGAACTATTCTCTCGCCGACTCGCTTCGTTCCAACAAGGACTTCTGGGTCAACGACTTCGGTCTTGGCGATTTCGCCCACGTCGGAATGGGCGGCATCTTCTTCTTCAACGACAAAGAATACCGCTATTTCGGTCACGACATCTACCTCCTCCCCGGTCAGATGATCCCCGAACACCGTCATGAACCGGCGGAAGACATGCCCGCCAAACACGAAGCCTGGCAGGTTCGCAACGGTAGCGTTTACACCTTCTCCGAAGGCGGCGAAAAGACCCCGCAGGCGCTCGCGCTCCTCCCGAAGAGCCAGCTCGACGCCGACGCTATCCACTGCTTCAACTACAAGTTCCTGCGCGTCGGCGATCAGGACCGTCTGAGCCGTCTCTGCGCCCCGCACTTTATGATCGCCGGTTCCGAAGGCGCGGTCGTCACGGAATACGCGTGCTATCACAGCATGGACGGACTCAAATTCTCCAATCCGAAAGCCCACGCGTGATATCCGCTTGCGGTCGTCGCCCAACTAACGAACGTTTGCGACGCGAAGCCTCGCGTCGCGGCGTTCTTTTCTCCTAGCCTAAAATAAAAACCCCACGGATTGCAAACATGTTAAAACCCGGCCTCAGATACAGCCACATTGGAATCCCGACGAAAGGACGTAGCGACCTGCCGATCTACCTCGAAGGTTGCAAGGTTCACATCAACGATTTCAACGACCACCCCTACGCCGTCGAATGGCTGGAATTCGAAGACGGCAGTCCCTTCCCGGAAATTCTCCAGAAGCAGGCGCACGTCGCCTACGAATGCGACGATCTCGAAGAAGCGATGAAAGCGGGAACCGTTCTCGTCCCGCCTTTCGACGCCGCGCCCGGTCTCAAGTGCGCCTTCATCGAAGTCGACGGACTTGGAATCGAACTCATGCAGCGTTATTGACCTTCTTCTGATGAACGCTCGGCGTTCTTAAACGTAAAAAGAGTCGGCGTCGTATTTTGCGACGCCGACTCTTTTTGTTTCGACCGATCTAAAAATCAAGCGGTTGCGGCTTGCCGTCTCAATGTTCGACTTTGGCGGACTCGGGCGCTTCGATCACGCCGAGAGTCTGAAGCCATTCGTAAACGCGCTGGGGATACTTGCGAATCGGCGCGTCCGGACCGCAGTTGAAGAACGCGTGGTTGGCGTACGCGTAAATATGCATCTCGCCGGGGATTCCCATTTTACGAAGCTGACGGTAGCACATGACCGACGCCATCGACGAATATCCGTCGCCGTCTCCGTGAATGAAGCACATCGGGGGCGTCTTTTCGTCGAACGCAAAATCTTTGACGAGTTGCGCGTCGTTTCCGCCGCCTGTGTTTTCATTGTCGACTCCGTCGTCGAGCGCGTACGCGGGGTACACGGGAATCGCAAAGTTAATATTGCACGGGAGTTTATCGACGTCGTCGACCGGCTCGTAGGTCTTCGTCATGCTCGACGTCGCCGCCATAAGGCAGAGGTGTCCGCCCGCCGAGAATCCCATGACGCCGATTTTATTCGGGTCGATATTCCACTCGTCGGCGTGGGACCGCGTCACGCGAACGGCGCGCTGGACGTCCTGCCACGCCGCGAAGTGCTTTTCGACGCCCGGACGGCGCGGGGTGCGATACCACAGCATGCACACGGCGATTCCCTTGTCAAGGAAGAAGTCGCGAGGCATGACGCCTTCGACGTCGTACGCGACTCCGTTGTAGCAGCCGCCGCAACTGATAATAATGCACGCGTCGGTCGTCTGTTTTTCCGGGCGCCAGAACTCGATGCGCGGCGTATACCACGAACCGCCCTTATCTTGATACTGTTCGGCGCTGTCGCCCGGAGGCGTGGAAGGCCAGAGATTGACGACGTCAAACGCGTTTGTCGTCGCCGCGACGGCGAAAAAGACCGCGACGAAAAAGAAAAACGCGAGTAATTTTCGGTATTTCATAAGGCGCCTCGTTAGACAATGAAGGGCGGAAAAAATGGAAGGACGCGGCGTCCGTCGTCGCGTCCCTTGAAATAGGCGATGGGAATTAGTTCGGTTCCGGGCTCGCGACGCTCGCGGCGGCGACCCCGACGCGTTCAAGCGCCGAAGGGGAGAAGAAGCGTTCCGTTTCCGGATTATCGACGTCTTCTTCGACGAGCGCGACAATCGCGATATGGTGCGCGTCGGCGAATCGAATCGTTTCTTCGGGATCGATGAAAAGCGTTTTTTTCGCCTCGACGGCGAGGACGACCGCGCCCGATTCCGCCATCGTCTTAACCGTGCCGGGTCCGACGGTGGGAACGTCAAAGCGCATGTCTTGTTGCGGTTTGGCGACCTTGACGACAACGAATTTACCGCTTTTACAGAGCGCGCCGGCGCGACGAATCGCCTCGTCGGTGCCTTCGATCGCCTCGACGGCGAGAACGGCGCGATTCTTGACCGAGACGCTCTGACCGACGTCGAGCCGCCCCATTTCGCGCGCAAGTTTCCAACCGAAGAAGACGTCCTGCCACTGAGAAGAGGTGGGAGACCGTTTGGTGAGCAGTTGACGGCGCATGAGAAGCTCCGGCGCTAAATTAGTCGCGGGCAGCAGTTTGACGCCGCGATGTTCAAAGGCGCTGATCGCCGTGAGAAGGAGCGTGTCGTCTTTGCAGTCGCTGCGACGCAACAGGAAGTGATTGGCGAAAAAACGAATCGTGTAGAGGTCCGGCGCCTGACGCCAGATAAAACCGGGATCGAAAAAATGAAATTTATGGATCTTGCCCGCAAACGTCGCGTACTCGACGCCATGCGACCGAAAGAACCTCGTCGCCCACCCGAACCTTCCTAGCCCGTTGAAGACGCAAACGTCGCAGATTTCTTTAAGGGACGGGTCGGCGTGATCGTACACGCCCATGCACACGACTTCGCGCCCCGACGCTTTGAGCGACTCCGCCAGCACGACGGGAAAACGCCCCCAGCCGGCGATGAGTCCGACTCGCTTAATTGCGGAAAGATCGATTTGATCGGTTGTCGCGGGCACGGTCATTCTCTAGGGCGGAAAAGGTGAAAACGACGTCGGCTCAGGTTTGGGACGCGTCGTCGCAGGTTTGAGGCGCGTCGTCGCAGGTTAGAGGTTCGTCGTCGCCGGTTTGAGGCGCGTCGCCGCAGGCTTGAGGGTCGTCGCCGCAGGCTTGCTCCAACGCGGCGATACGGCTTTCAAGCTCGGCGACCTCTTTTCGAAGTTTTCGATAGTCTTTGAGGGTTTCCGGAAGTTTCGCAAGCGCCGCCTGTTTACGCATTTGCTCTTTTTCCGGGGTCGCGGGAATGCCGACGATGCGCGCCTGCGCCGGAACGTTTGCCATAACGCCCGCCATCGCGCCGATCATCGCGCCGTCGCCGACCGTAAGATGATCGCGCATGCCCACGCGCCCCGCCATGACGACGTAGTCTCCCGTCGACACGCTCCCCGCGATCCCGACGCTCGCGCAGATCATATTGCGTTTGCCGAGCTTGCAGTTGTGCGCGATCATGACGTGGTTGTCGATCTTTGACCCCTCGCCAATATAGGTGGCGTCGTAAGCGCCGCGGTCGACGGTCGAACACGCGCCGATTTCAACGTTGTCTTCGACGACGACCGAACCGTACTGCGCGGCGAGAACATGGACGCCCGTCGAGGAGTCGTAACCAAACCCGTAGGCGCCCAGAACGCTGTTCGCGTGAAGAATACAGTTGGCGCCGATTCGAACATTCTCATAAACGACGACGTTCGGAAAAAGAACCGTATTCGCGCCGATTCGAACGTTCGTCATCAAAACGACGCCGGGGTAAATTTTGACGCCGTCGGCAATTTCAACGTTCTCGCCGACGACGGCGAACGCGCCGATCGAAACGTTTTGTCCAATCCTCGCGGAAGACGCGATCGACGCTTTCGGCGAAACTCCAACCTCGAGCGTCTCGATCTTCGGATGGAAAAACGCGGCGATTCTTTCAAACGCAGCCTTCGGAGATTCGACGAAAAGTTTGGCGACGTCGTCTGGAACAACGACCGAACTCCCTTGAGGAAGGACGACCGCAGCCGCTTTGGGCGCGGAGTTCCAGTCGACCTTTTCGGGTTTCTCGGCAAAGGTGATCGAAACGGAATCCGCCGTATGGAGAGGCGCGACCTTTTCAACAACGCGACTCGCGTCGCCGACGACGACGCCGCCCGTAAGACTGGCAAGTTGCGAAAGCGGGACTTTCATGACGTCAAAGACTCCTCGTCGCCAAAGGCCGGTTGGCAATGCGGAAACGCGGCGTCGTCTCAAGCGAGAATCAGACGACGCCTTCAAGACGCGCGGCGCCAAGCGCGGCGCGCGATAAAAAAACGACAGAACAAACCGGCGCGAAACGCGACGTCGACTGTCGTCAAAAGAAAAAGCCGCCCTTCATCGCAGAAAACGCCTGCGGAACGACGGCTGCTCTCGTTTAGGCTCGCGAGTTCAAACTCCCGCGACGGCTCTCGCTCGTCCAATCGTCGCGAAACTTCGCAAAACGACGGAAGCAAGTTTTTGCTCGGAACAATCAGGACTTAGCCTGCTTTTCCGCCTTGACTTTCACGATGAGCTTCGAGAGGCGAGACTTTTTACGGGAAGTCGCGTTCTTGTGCCAGAGCTTACGCGCGGCGGCGCGGTCAAGCGCGCTGCAGACGCTGCGGAACTGGGTTTCGGCCGCTTCGATATCGCCGGCGCGAAGCTGCTTGATGAGGGTCTTGATACGGTTGCGGACGACGGAACGCGCGGCGCGGTTGCGCTCGCGACGAACGATGTTCTGTCGAAGTCTCTTTTTTGCGCTCTTAATATTCGGCATGTTAATCTTTGCAACAATAAAAAACTTACGATTTTTTCAAACGAACGAAGACGAGGATTCCCGCGAACGGCAAAGGATGGGCAAAACTTGCCGACGCGTTCGTCAACCCCGCGACAAAGCGGCTGCGACTCCGTTCAGCCGAACCGCCCCCTTCCCGCGCTTAACGTGAAAACGACGACTCGACAACGCTTTGGACCGTCCAAGACCGCGAGTATTTTAACTTAATACCGGCGCGTCCCACAACGATCCGCGCGACAACGCCCCGGCGAGAGCGAGCCGGAACACGCGAAGCCGCGCAAAATTTAGCGCTAGTTATTATGCATCTTTTGCGCGATCTTGTCCAGTAGCCCCCCGACGTCTTTATAAGAAAAATCGATCGCGGCAAGCTTGTTGGCGAACTCGTTCGCCTTCTGGTAATTCTCCATTCCCATCGCGAGACGCGCGCCCAAGTAGAGCGCCTTCTTCATATCTTCGCTTTGCGGATCGAGTTTGACGACCGCTTGATCGTAATGCAACGCCGCGAGCGGGTACTGCTTAATCTGCTGGAAACACTGACCGAGCGCGAGAAGACACTGACCGGCGAGTCCCTCGTCAACCTTGGCTTTCTGCAACTCGCCGATCGCCTCTTTAATCTGTCCGTGACGCATAAGAAATTCGCCAAGTTCCCAGTGCAGAGCCGATTCGTTCGGGGAAAGCTTCAGACGATACATGAGATACTCGTACGTCTTCTGGTCGTAGAGTTTCTTCTGCTCGGCGTATTTCGCCTTGAGCGCGTCGGAAGGCGCTTTCTTATACTGCTCGGTAATTCTCGCCATTTCCGCAGAGGCGCGGTTCTTCTGAATATCAAGAAGGAGCGGCGAATACGTCGGATCTTCGGGATATTCCCTGAGAGCGCGCTTCGCGGCGTCTTCCGCCTTGCGGTAGTTTCCTTTCTGGAAGAAGTAGTCGATGAGCTCGGAAAACGCCTCGCGATCCTTCGGATTCTTGCGGAGACGCTTTTCGATCTTGTCCTCGAAAGAAAGCTTTTCGCCCTCTTCCTCCTCCTCGTTTTCCTTCGCGCCGCGCGGCGCTTCCTTGACGCGGTTGATCGTGCGCTCCAACATGAGGTTGCTGATCATCTTGCCCGCTTCGACGTCGTCCGGATTGAGCTTCAAAACGCGATCCCAGCAGTGAATCGCGTTTTCAAACTGACCGCGGTCGCCTAGCTCGCGCGCCGCCAGCCGGTTGATATCGGCGTCGTCGGGCGCGCTTTCCACCGCGTGCTTGAGATACGCAAGTCCCGCGTCGACGAGTTCCGCTTCGAGGCACGCCATCCCCATCGACACAAACGACTGAGCGTCCCAAGGGTCGCGTCGTAGTTTCTCGACGCCCTCTTGAATCGTCGTTTTGAGATCCTTGCTCTTCCCGACGGGCGCCGCTTTCGCCGCCTTTTTAAGAAACCCGAACGACGACTTCTTCTTAACGTTCCCGAACTTAACGCGAAGATTCGCAATGAAAGAGTTCATGTAGAGAAGATTGGACGGATCGCCGACGACGCACTGCGCAAACATTTCCGTCGCGTAGTCGTGGTCTCCGATCTGCATCTTCTGATTGCCGTACTCGAAACACTTTTGAAGTCTCGCGCGCACGGCGGGCGTAATTTCGGGAATTGGTGCCATAACGTTTTCTCCATGCTGAGTTCAGAGACGCGCGTCGCGCCCCGTTCAACCAATTATAACGCCCTTCCCTCCCCCTTACAACGACAAACCGCCCTTTATTAGAAACTTTTTAACCGCGTTTTTCTCCGACCATAAAAAAAGAGACCTTTCGCGTCAACGAAGGTCTCCGTAATCGTTCGCTTTAGAAAGCCGTTAGAACGGGAGGAGTTCCGGGAAGTCGTCTTCGACGGAGTTTTCCGGAACGGTCGGCGCGCCGCCTAATTCCGCGGGAAAGGACGCGACGTTCGGCGATTGGACGGCGTTCGGAGATTGGACGGCGCTCGGCGATTGGACGGCGCTCGGCTGACTCGCGGGCGCGTAGCCGTTGAAACCTCCTTGGACGGGCTGAGTTGCAGTCGGCGCGGGCTGTTGGAAACTAGCCGCGGTCGAAGGGTTCGCGCCGACGTTTGAAGCGACTGCGCCAGAGGTCGAAGTCGGGGTCTGAGTCGCAAATCCCGTCGTCGGAACGTTGGCGGTCTGCGGATAACTCGACGGCGCCGACTGAACGCCCGAGAAATTCGTCGCGCTTACGTCCTGACGCGCGGGAACGCCCATAATCGCGCTCTGCGCGTTTTGAAGTTCCTGAGCGTTCATGATCCGCTGCGCAAAGGCGGAATCCGAAGTCGGCATCGTTTGGGGGCCGCCCGCGGGCGTCACGGCGTAGACCGCCGCTCCGCCGGTTTGAGTCGGCTGAATCACGACGGGCGCGCTCGCGGCGGGCGAACCGAGCGGCGGCGGGGGCGCCGACGCGACCGACGACGGGAAAGAAACGATCCCCGGATTATTCGGATTGTTCGCCGCGATGTTCCCGGAAGCGTCCCTCGCGACGACGCTCGACGCCGGTCTTACGCC
>CAMZHY010000036.1 GCA_947307005.1 uncultured Planctomycetaceae bacterium | reverse complement strand
GTGTGACCGCCGTCGCGAACGCGGAGTTCGCAGGAGACGCCCGAACGGCGCGCTTCGTTGAAGAAGGCGTAATTCCCCGTCAAGAGACTGTCGTCGTCGCCGCAGTCGAGCAGGAATTTGAGCGATTTCTTCGCGTCGTCGGGGAGCTTCGTCACGAGCGTGTGCGGGTCGTTCGCGTAGAAGTAGTCGTCAAAGCGTTCCGAATCGCTTTCTTTCTGATCGGCGCGACTGCGGTACCGAACGAGGAATTCTTCGAAGGAATGCTTGGCGATTTCGTCCTTCGTCCGAATCGCGGCGCTCATGGCGTAGCATTTGGAGAACATCTCGGGACGCCGCGTCGCGTAGAGAAGCGAGCCGTAGCCGCCCATGGAAAGTCCGGCGATCGCGCGGTCGGCGGCGTCGGTCTTGACGCGGAACCGTCGTTCGACGTCCGGGATGAGCTCGTCGAAGAAGAAAGTTTCATACTTCGAGGAGTCGTCCGCGGAGTCGCGATACCACAGGTCGCCGCCGTCTGGCATGATTACTATGCGTTTCTGTTCCGGATTCGCGGCGAAATACTCGTCGCAGATTCTCTGCATATCGCCGTTCTTAGGGTCGCTCCAATTCTTTTCCGAGCCGTGAAGCCCGTGGAGCAGGTAGAGCGCCGGATAATACGTCGAGGTCGTTCGGTATCCGTTCGGATAGTAGACGCGATAGTTGACGTCGCGTTTGAGCGCGTCGCTGTGAAGAACGAGGGACAGGACGCCGCTTCCGGAACCGCCCTCCTTCGGTTTGAGGGATTTCTCGACGTCGCGGAGCTTTGCGACCGCGTCCGGATTGGCGGGGAGGGGCGCGTCCTTCGCGCCGGGAATGAGATTGTCGAAGAGAACGTTGAGGATCCCTTGATAATCGCCGCAGTCGGAGTTGATCGCGACGACGATATTCTGATCGGGCATGACGACGCAGAACTGCGAGTACATTCCGTCGCCGCGATAGACGTTGTATCGGCATCGCCAGAACTGGTAGCCGTAGCCCTGCGCCCAGTCGCTGTCCGGGTTGTCGCCGTTCGAAACGTGTTTCGACGTCGCGTCTTCAACCCATTCCTCGGATAGAATCTGCTCGCCGTTCCATTTGCCCTTCTGAAGATAGAGCTGTCCGAATTTCGCGATATCTTCCGTCTTGAGGAAGAGTCCCGTTCCGCCCTTGTTCACGCCCTGCGGGGATTCTTCCCAGTACGGCGCGTCGATGTGGAGCGGGTCGAAGAGGCGCGGCTTGAGATAATCGACGACCTTTTCGCCGACCGCCTTCTGAACGATCGCGGAGCACATGTACGTCCCGTTCGTGTTGTAGACGAATTTCGTTCCCGGTTCAAAAACGATTTTTCGCGAAAGGAACTGCTTCGCCCACGTCGGCTGAGCGTCGGAGTAGATCGGCGCGAGCCCGTAGTCGGTTCCCATCATTTCGGCGGGCCAAGGGTCGGAGTCGTTTCCGCAGGACATCGTGAGCAGGTGTTGGACCGTAACGTCCTTGAGGCGCGGATCGGGATCGTCCGGGAGTTCGTCGGGAAAGAAATCGACGAGTTTCTGGTCGAGCTTGAGTTTCCCTTCGGCGACCGCGAAGCCGACGGCGGTCGAGCAGAAGCTTTTGCTCAGCGAATAGAGCGCGTGAGGCTGGTCGGGCGCGAAGGGCGGACGCCACGCTTCGGCGACGACCTTGCCGTCGCGAAGGATCATCACGGAGTCGACGCGGTTGAACTTTTCGTCGAGTTGCGTTATCGTCTGAGCGAGAACGGCGGAATCGAGTCCGACCTCCTCGGGAAGCGCGCGCGGCAAAGAGCCGTTGGCGTCGAGGTTTTGCGCCTGCGCGACGCCGACGAAGAGCGCCAGCGCGGAAAGAACGACAAGGAATAAGAAACGTTTCATCGGGATGTTCTCTTATGGACGCGACGCTTGCGTCGTCGAGCGCGACGCGTCTTGATCGGAAATCGACGGGAAGCGCGAGTCAGCGGACGAAGCTTGCGCGCTTGGGACGACGGACGTATTCTAACAGGCGCGACGCGGCGCGTCAAATCCGCCGTTATTTTTAACGCGCGCGACGCGAGACCGTATGAAAAAAGCGTTCCCTCCGGGCTCGGAAGGAACGCTTGATTTCTAAAAGAATCGGACGACGGCGAATCGAATCATTCGGTCGGTCGCTCGCGGACGGCTTTGATAAGCCACGGGACGATCTGGTTCAAATCGCCGACGATTCCGTAGCGCGCGATGGAGAAGATCGGCGCTTTGGGGTCGCTGTTGATCGCGATGATTTTCGCGGAATCCTGCATTCCCGCGATATGCTGAATCGCGCCGCTGATTCCGATCGCGATATAGAGCGCGGGGCGCACCGTGACGCCGGTCTGCCCGACCATATGCTCCGCGCCGATATAGCCGCAGTTCACGGCGGCGCGACTCGCGCCGACCGCGCCGCCGAGCGCGTCCGCAAGGTCGCGAATCAGCTGGAAGTTCTCTTTGCTGCCGACGCCGGCGCCGCCGGAGACGACGATTCTCGCGCCTTTAAGATCGACCGTCCTCTCTTGAACCATGCGCTCAAGGACTTCGACGCAGAGCAGACTCGGGTCGAGCGCGATCTTCTCTTCGACGATCTCGCCGCCGCGCGTTGCGTCCGGCTCCTGCTTCGGGAAAACGCCTTCGCGAACCGTCGCCATCTGAGGCCAACGCTCCGGGTTCACGATCGTCGCCACGATGTTGCCGCCGAACGCCGGACGAATCTGATAGAGCAGATTTTTGTACTCTTCCTTCGTCTTCGCGTCGACGACGTCGCCGATTTCAAGCTCGACGCAGTCGGCGGTGAGTCCCGCGCGAATCGCCGAAGCGACGCGAGGACCGAAGTCGCGCCCGAGGGGCGTCGCGCCGTAAAGGACGATTTGAGGCGCGTATTTGTCGATCAGCGTCTCCATCACGAACGCGTACGGAGAGCTTGTGAAATATCTAAGATTCGGATCGTCAACGAGATAGACGCGATCGACGCCGTGCGCGAAGAGCGTCGGCGCCAGTCCGGCGACCTGATAGCCCGGCAGAACGGCGCCGACTTTGACGCCGAGGACGTCGGCGAGCGCTCGCGCTTTACCGCAAAGTTCAAGCGCGACGTCGTTGAGTTTTCCGTCCTGCTGTTCGGCGAAAATCCAAACTTCGCCTTGGGGATTCTTTTTAGTCATTCAATATCTTCCTGAGTCTCAATATTCTTCAAAAGTCGGAAAAGGACGCGCGGGAGAAGGTCACGCGAGCGCGCGATCCTTGACGAGTTCGGCGACGAGCGCGCGAACGCCCTCTTCCGTCGCTTCGATCGAAGTATGGCCTTCCGTTTTCAAAACGATCGAGGTTACCTTATGGACTTTCGTCGGCGAACCGGCGAACCCGCAGCGGTCAAGGTCGGCGTCGATATCGGCGAGCGACCACTGTTCGAGTCGATCTTCGGGCGCGAGCGCCGCGGGGTCTTGGACCTCGGCGGGAACGCGCTTATGCTTGTTGCGCATGACGCGAATCGACGAGCAGGGGCGCGGCTCGTTGGCGTCGCGGACGACCGTCACGAGCGCGGGAAGGGTCGTTCGAACGATCTCCCATCCGTCGCCGATCGATCGTTTCAGGGTCGCTTTTCCATCTTTGACGTCGATGATTTCAAGAAGATACGCGACCTGGGGAATTCCGAGTTTCTCCGCGCACTGAGGGCCGGTTTGCGCCGTGTCGCCGTCGATCGCTTGACGACCGCAGAAGACGAAGTCGAAGTTTCCGACCGTCTTAACCGCCTGCGAAAGAATGTAGCTCGTCGCGAGCGTGTCGCTTCCCGCCGCCGCGCGGTCGGTCACGAGAATCGCGCGGTCCGCGCCGCGATAGAGGCATTCGCGAAGCACGTCCGCCGCCTTCGGGGGTCCCATGGAGACGACCGTCACGGTTCCTCCGAACCGATCCTTAACTTCCAGCGCGGCTTCCAGCGCGCAAAGGTCTTCGGGATTGAAAATCGCCGGGAGCGCGGAACGCTTGATCGTTCCGTCTGAATTCATCGCGTCTCCGGAGATTCTAGAAGTGTCGGGAACTTGTTTAACCAACACGATCGAGTTGTAAGAGGCCACAAAGATCTCCTTCTTATGATATCATGCGCGAGACCGACGCGAGATTCGTCGAATCGGGATTCCGTCGGTCTCGTTGGACGTCGAGTTTCGACTCGGTCGCGTCGCGCTCGGGTCGAAGCGATAAAACTAAAAGGTCAGCGAAGCGGAGCGCGCCCACCGGGGGTCGTCGTTCGTCGCGTCGTGGGCCCCGACGGAACAGCGGAAGGGGCGCCGGAGTTCGTTCCGGAGGTCGCTCTCGGAATCGTCGTCGGGGTCGCCGCTCTCGAAGCGCTTTGCGACGCGGCGGCGTTTGCGTTCGTCGTTCCCGCGGCGTTTTGGGCGGCGTTTTGGGCGGCGCTCTTGGCGAAAACGCTCTGCAGCGTCGCGACGAGCGACTCCATGGAGATGTCGGTCGAAGCGACCTTGCCGTCGCCGCCGACGAGGATCATGGTGGGAATTTCGCTGACGCCGTAATATCCGGCGAGCGACGTCTCTTTCGCGTCGACCGTCGCGCGGTCGGAAAGAATGATCCACGGCAGCTTGTTCTTCTGCAGATACGTCTTCGTATCCTCAAGCTCTGGATCGAGGCAGTAGCTGACGATTTCGAAGCCCTGCGGATGATACTTCCGATAGAGTTCAAGAAGCTTTTTATGGATTTCCAGGCTTTGTTCCGCCCAAGAAGCCCAGAAATCGACGACGACGACGCGCCCTTTAACCTTCGTTTCGTCGAGCGGTTTGCCGTCGAGGTCGCAACCTTTCCATTCGAATTCGTTCCCTTCAAGGTTGGAGTATCGAATCGTTCCTTCGAGCATCAGGAGCGCGTTTTGCGCTTCCGGCGTTCCGGCGGCGGAGAGCGTTTTGCGGATCGGATTCCAAATTTTATCCACGAGCGCGGGATCCTTGAGATTAGCCGCGACGAGCGCGACGGGGAAGACGAGGTCGACGCACATGTCCGACGTCTCGGGATGCGCCTTAATAAACGCGTTGACTTCGTTCATCGCGGCGACGAGTTCCTGAGCCGTTCCCTGACGCTCGGCGACGTCGGCGACGACCGCCTGCAAATAAACGCCGGTGAACGCGAGAGTCGCGTTGCGCCCGTCTTCGAGGTCTTGGACGCGCTTGTTCTTCGCGAGCGCGTCGGCGTACTGCTTGAGCCTCGGCAACACGGAGGAATCGAGGGACGCTTGATAGCAGAGAACCTGACCCTTGAGGGAAATCGCTTCGATAAAATATTTGTCGTCCGGTTTGAGCGTCAGGATGCGATCGGCGATCTTTCCGACCGTCTGAAGCATCTTCTGGACCCACGCGTTATATTCGGTTTCCGACTCGAACGCGATGTCGGTCGAAAGGAGCGACGCCGCCTGTTCGACGAGCTGTTCGGAAGTCGCGTCGGCGGGAATCACGAATTCGGAACCGTCCGACTTCGTGATCGGCGCTTTCTCCTGCGCGGCGCCGGAAGTCGCGGTCGCGGCGGGCGTCGCGGACGCTGGATTCTGAATAGGACGCGTCACGCCGGGTGTCGCGGTGGGCGCGGGCGAGGCAAGGTTCGCGGGAGTCGCGACGGGTTCGAGTTCTTCGGTTTCAATGGGCTGGGGCTGGGCGCCGCGACCGCCAAGTCTCGAGCCGACGCCGAGTCGTCCGATCTGCGCGTTCGCAACGGACGACGCCATAATTGCGACAATCGCCGTCGTCGCCGCGACGGTCAACATTCTTTTCATGGTTTTCATACGATTATTTCGTTCCTGTTCAACGGGGGCAAACGCGTTTGCGATCCGACGTCGCGCCGTCGCAAGTCGGAAACGCGCTCCGAGTCTAGCGTATTTTTTCGCCGCGTAAAACCCGAAAAACGGCTGTCTGTGCGAAAAACGCGAAGTTTGCGTTTCTTTTCAAGTCTAAACGAAGAAGATCGCGACCTCGGCGGGAGGGTAGGACCGCCTTTTCTTAGGCGGAAGCTCGACGTCGAGATTCTTTAGCTCCTCGAAATCGAAACGGTCGTCCGCTTCGATCGCGAAGGCGGAACCGCGCGGCGCGCGCTCGCGAAGGACGCGGAGAAGCGCCATTGTTTCGTCTTTACGGTCGACCCAAAAATCGTAGGGGGGCGAGCAGAAGACGAGCCAGGGAACGTCGATCGGAAGCGTTGCGCTCGACGACGTTTCGACCGGCGATTTCGGCTTTGATTCGGCGGAATCCGACGCGGCGAGACGTCGACCCCAGAAATAAACGTCGGTCGTCAGCAGTTCGATTTTCGACGAAATTCCCGGCGATTTTTCCTCGAGCGCCGCGATATTGCGGCGCGTGACGCGCGCGGTTGGGAAATGAACTTCGATCATCGTCGCCGCGACCGCGCCGCGACTGAGCGCTTCAAGCGCCAGCGCTCCCGTTCCCGCAAAGAGGTCGATCGCGCGCTTGCCCTTGGGCGTTTCGCCCAGAAGGTTGAAGATCGCCTCGCGAACGCGATCCTTCATGGGGCGGACGCGACGGTCGCCGCCGTACTCGAGTTTCGTTCCGCGAAAGGTTCCCCCGATGATTCTCAGCCCGACGGCCTCGCGTTCTCCCGGCTCGCTGCCGACGTTTTTGTTTCGTTTCGACCGTTCTCGCGGCGCGGATTCGGCGGTCGCTTCGACCCAACGCTCTTCGCCTTTTTTATTCATCGCGGCGCGCCGACGCGCCTTGAAATTCTTCGAACCCTTGTTCCAGAGATCCGCGTCGGGACCGCCCTGAGCGTCGTAAAGGACGGGACCATTCGGAATTTTCGGTCTGCCGAGTCGTCGATAAATATCGGAGCTGGAAAGATACGGCGCGACTGTTTTTTCGTCGCCGCCAGCCGCCAGCTCGTCGAGCTCTTTAAGGTTAAACTGCGGGGGGGATTTCTTCTTGGACATTCTTTCGCGAATAACTGGTCGTCGGGAAAAAGTCGCCTTGAAAGGAACTCTTGCGCTCGCTATAATGACGCGCGGGTTGACGGGCGTTTAACGTCGTCGCGTCGAGGCGCTTCATGGCGACGGACGCGTGGACGAAAACTCCTTTCCGCCCTATTTTATCCGAATTTTCATCACACGCCAGCCGTCTCGCGCGGGAGCGACTGAAAAACCCCCGGCGTCGCGCGGCGTATTTATCCATGGTTAAGCTATGAAAAAACTACTCGTTTTCGTCGCGCTCGTCTGCGCTTCGCTCGCCGTTTCCGGCGCCCGCGCCCAAGACGAGGCCGCGCCCGCGTCCGCAGCCCCTTTCGCGCAACAGGAAGCCGTTAATCGCGACGACACGCCGGAATACAAGAAATTCGCCGACGAAATGGTTCAATACAAGTCGGCGCTCAAAAGACTCCGCTCTCTGAAAGAGTCGTACCAGACCGCGACGGCGGAGGAAAAGGACAAGATCGTCGCCGAGTTCACGCCGCTCATCGAAGAGACGGAGAAACGTCAGAAGGAACTCACGCCCCTCGCCATTGCGGCGTATCGTTCGATCGACGGTCAGAACGTCGAACTTCGCGCGTTCCTCTGCTCGATGCTCCACTGGCTCGTCGTCGACCGTGAAAACTATGAAGCCGCCTACGTTATCGCGAAGGCGCTCTTCGATTATCCCCTTCCGGAAGGGAACGGCGACATGCTTTACGGCTTCGCCGCGTTCGCCGCGTTCTGCACGATGAATCTCGACGACGCCAAGGCGTGGTATCAGATTGCCAAGGATAAGGGCGTCGTCTCGAAGTGCGACCCCGACGACCAGATGCATCTCCAGTACAACCTTGAGCGCGTCTTGCCGGAATACGAAGAACTTTGGACCAAAGAGCAGGAGATTCGCAAAGCGGAAGAAGCGGCGGACAATCTCCCGCGCGTGCTCCTCCACACCTCGAAGGGCGACATAACGATCGAACTCTTCAAGAACGAGGCCCCGATCGCGACCAACAACTTCCTTTCGCTCGTTAAGTCCGGATTCTACACGGACGTTCCGTTCCACCGCGTCCTTCCGTTCTTCATGGCGCAGGGGGGCGACCCGACGGGAACCGGCTCCGGCGGTCCGGGATACTGCATCAAGTGCGAATGCTACGGCGACAACGCCAGAAATCACTTCCGCGGCTCGATCGCGATGGCGCACGCGGGAATCAACACGGGCGGATCCCAATTCTTCTTGGATTTCGTTCCCACGCCGTTCCTGAACAAGAAGCACACCGTTTTTGGTCGTATTATCGACGGAATGGACGTTCTTTCCAGCATTCAGCGAATCGATCCTGAGAAGGAATCGGACGCCGTTCCCGACAAAATCATCGACGCGAAGATTCTTCGCGGCGAGCCCGAGCCGTTTGACAAGCTGCCCGCGCGCTGATTTTGCCCCTTTTCCAGCAACGCGCCTAGGCGTCGCGTTTCCATAACGCGACGCCTCCGCGCCGGTTCCTTTTTACTCCCAACGCGGTTTTCACAATGGAAGACGCCACAGAAGAACAACCCCGACGAACGATACTCGTCATTGACTCCGACATGAACGCGCGCGCCGCGCTCCTCGCCGCGCTGACCCGCGCCGGTTATAACGCGATATGCGCCTCCAACGGCGGCGTCGGACTCAGCATGGCGGAAAGCGAACGCCCCGATCTTATTATCACCGACCTTGTCGCGGCGCGCCGCAGCGGTTTTCTCGTTATCGAAGCGCTGCGCATGCGCGAGGACTATCCGACGCGAATCGTCGTTCTGACGAGCGTCGACAGCGAACGCGGACGCCGATACGCCGAAGAACTCGGCGTCGACGCCTATATGACGAGGCCGTTCCTTATGGACGACCTGCTCGCGACGGTCAAACGCGTTCTTGAAGAAACCTGAACGTTTCCGGCTTTAAGGGACGACGGCGATGTGGAAGAATCGGTACGAGGTCGCGTTTGAACGCTATATGCGTTTGATTCAGCGTCCCTGTCTGTCGAACCGTCAAGAACGGCGGTTCCTTCTTTCCAGCGGCGCGACCCTCAAAAATTTCGACAACATCGTCCAGAGCGTCGACGGTTCCGCGTGGATCGTCGACGTTAAAGGGCGGCTTTTCCCGAGCGGCGTTAGTTCGCGAAGATACTGGAAAAACTGGACGACGCGGGACGACGTCCTTGGGCTCCTCCGCTGGGAGGAGATTCTTAACGCCGGGGGACGGCAGTATCGCGACCGTTCCGCGTTTGTCTTTGCCTATCGCGTCCTCGGCTCGAAATCGCCCCTCCCTGAGAATCGCCTTTTCCGACTCCGCGGGGAGCGCTACGCTTTCTTCGTCGTTCCCGTTAAGACGTATCTCGCGGAAGCGCGGTTGATTTCGCCGCGTTGGAACGCGTACGAGACGCCGACGGCGCGGTTCCGCGAGATTGCGCGGCCGGCGGACGAGTTCTTCTTCGACGCTCCCGTCTTCGTCTCCGAGCCGCTTCGCGCCGAGTCGACCGTTTGTCTAACGTTTTCGTGACGCGAACGCGCCTCCGCGGAACGGACGGTAGACGAAGAAATAAAACAGTCCTTTGCAAACGTTCCGCGATATGGTAAAGATCAGCGTCGTCGCGCCCGTCTATAACGCTCCGATTCCGATTCTGAAGGAAGCGGTCGAAAGCGTTCTTAACCAGACGTTCCGCGATTTTGAGTTTATTATCGTCGACGACGGCGCGTCGGAGGAATGCGGGAACTATCTGGAGTCGCTGACCGACGAACGCGTTCGAATCATCCATAATTTAGAAAATCTCGGAACGACGAAATCGCTAAATATTGGTTTTCGCGCGGCGCAAGGCAAATATATCGCGAGAATGGACGCCGACGACGTTTGCATGCCGGAACGGTTCCAAAGACAATTCGACTTTATGGAGCGCCACCCGAACGCGATCGTCTGCGGAACCCGCGTCGAAATGATCGGAGATTGTAGCGGAACGTCGGGAGAGCTTATTCCCGATATGGAGACTTATCGTATCCGCGCGGTCTTCAGGAATCCAGGTCCCTTTCACCCCACCGCGTTTTTTAACCGCGAACTGCTGCTCCGATACGATCTCGCCTACGACGAATCTCTTGTCTGTTCCCAAGATTACGGGCTGTACGTGGAAATCGCTAAACATGGGGACGTCTTCGTTCTTCCCGAGCCGTCCCTTTATCGTCGCTTCCATTCTTGTCAGACGACGAGAACGAGACGGGAGACGCAGATACGTTGCGATCAGGCGACGCAAAAGAAACTGCTTTGCGAACTGCTGGGAGACGTCTCGGACGAAGAGCTAGATTTGCATTATCGGTACTCTACGAGATACTATCCCGACGCGACGATTAACGAGGACGTTTTGAAGTGGTATCGACGGTTGATGAAGGCGAATAATCGCGTTCGAATCTATGATCGCGGAAAATTTAACCGCTTTATTTACGAAAATGTCGTGAAACAGGCGATTGAAGCGTCGATTTCTCCGTCGTTGACGCTCCTTCAAAAGACGGCGCTCTTTTTTCGAAGTCTGCCGTTCCCCATGGCGCTCAAGGAGACGACCGCCATTGGCGCGAGAAAAATCGCGCGCTCTTTGCGACGGTAGGGCGGGGGCGATTTATTCTCAAAAACGCGAAGACTCCCGTCGATCGGGCGGTTCCTGAGAACCGGCGGCGCGACGGGAGTCTGTTTTTACGCGTCAGTTTAACCGGCGTTTCGCAAGCGCGTTCTATTTCGTTCCGGCGCCCTTCTTTTCGCGCCGTCTTGCCTTCTCGACGCAGTATCGCGCGAGCGCGAGGAGCGCCCAGAGAATGTTCGCCGCGAAAAGAATATACAGCGCGGCGACTTTGTTCGACTCGCCCCCCGTATACGCGTGACGACCGCCGCCCCCCATGACGAAACTCAGTCCGTACCACGTCATGATGATCGCCAGCGCGCCGAGCGTCGCGCCAAACGACAGCGCGAAACGACTGCGTCCGCTGAGCCGACACGCGTGGAGAACGACGAGATAGACGAGCAGCGTCACGAGCGCCCAGACCTCCTTGGGGTCCCAGCTCCAGAATCGGCCCCAGCTGAAGTCCGCCCACCGCGCGCCGAGAATGATTCCCGCCGTCAGGAAGAGCGCGGAACTGCGGAGCATCGTCGCAATCACGGGCGCGACGCGTTCGCAGTATTCCGGGTCGATCGACTGATTCGACTCGCGGTTTCGATACCGTCCGAAAGCGTAATGCGCGAGCGAAACGAGCGAAACGACCCACGCGATCGCGCCGAGCGCGTAGCTGACGATAATCGCGAGGACGTGAATCGTCAGCCAGAAATTGCTGCGCAGGACGGCGACTAGCGGCCTAATGTTCGGGTTGAACTCGGAGGAGTTGAAGTACGCGGCGGCGGCGACGAGCGCGGCGATCGTCGCGCTTGCCGTAAGAAACGCGCGCCGCTCGACGACCTGCGCGACGAGCTCTTGACGTCGCGTTCGTCCCGGCGGAACGACGAGATCGTCGCGACGCCAAAACGTCTTCGGGAAGAACAGGAGCGCGAGGAGCGTCGCGACGAAGCGCGGCGCGAGCCAGACGACGAAGAGGAACGTCGCCAAGACCGCCGCCGCGTCGAGGAACCCCTGCATCGTGACGGAGTCGGCGATCTGACGACGGAGCGCCTCAAACGCGCCGTTGGAAACGTCGAGACTCCCGAGCCGCAGCGCGACGCCGCCGTAAATCAGCGCGAGCGTTAGAATCGCGCGAATCGGCGCCATGACGCGCGAGACGCGGCGCGGTTTCGAATCCTCGTCTCGACTGAGAAACGCCGTCGCGCGCCAGGCGTCGAGATAAGGACGGCGCCAGATCGGCGCGAACGCGTAGAAGATCGCGATCGTCGCGATTAAAAACGCCAGAAGAACGACCGTCTCGAACATATTGGCGACCGGCGCCCAGCCCGTGATATACGCCCGCGTCGCGCCGCCCACGAACGCGACCGCGCAGCCGAGCGTTAGGAAGAGGAACCCGAGCGCGAAGAAGAAGCGCTCCCCGTCGTCCTTCTTTTTACCGACGATTCGTCGGATTCCCTGGCGCAGATACGACGCGAGGAACGCGGCGACGGCGCACGCGCACGCGATCCAGTTCCAGTAGAACGCGTCGAGGTCGTAGTAGAAGATTTCGGCGTCGAGCGCGCCCTTGTCAGGGTATCGCGTTTTGGCGAAATACGAGACGATCGCTTCGTCGTCGTCGTTGATTTCTTGCGCGAGCGCCTCGCGGGTCGCGGCGCCGCGTTCGGCGAGCTTTCTCATTTCGTCCGCGAAAGTCTCCAGCGCCGCCGTAACGCGTCCGCCGCGATCGCTCGCGGTTCGGTCGCGATACGCTTCGATCGCCTCGAGAAACGCGTCGACTTCGGGACGCGACGTCTTCTGGTTGCCGCGCGTCTTGCGGAGCGCGTGAAGCGCGTCGTCAAAGGGCGAGACGGGGTCTCGATCTTCTGGAAGCGCGTTCTGTTGGACGAGCTTGTCGCGCTCCTCCGGATCGACGAATCGCGCGTAGAGCGGGTCGGGAGAGTAGAGAAGCGTTTGAAGCGAGACCCACGGGGCGTCCTGCGATTCCGAGGTTCGGAAAACGCGGGAACGAACGACGGGCGCGACGAGGAGCGATTTCGGTTCCTCCGTCGTGAGCGCCAGCGCCGCCCTTTCTAGATTTCCGACGATTTCGTCGAGCGCCGAGACCGCTTCTTCGAGCGCTTGTCGATATTCAAGGGAGAAGGTCTGTTCCGCGATAATCGCGTCGCGATGTTCGCGGAGTTCTTCAAGGGTTCGGGTCGTCGAATCGAGGAGCTTCTCAAAGAGGACGCCGGAGGACGAGAGCGGATAGCGGCGGTAGATTTCGCCAAGGAGCGCGACCTGCCGCGCGAGCGCGAGGACGTCGCGTCCAGACGCGTCGTTCGCGAGCTTCGCGCGTTGACGCAACGGATGCTCCTTGTCGTAGAGGGGCGACGTCTTGCGGAGCGCGCGTTTTTCATGAGAGAGGAGCCGCTCGAGTCGCCGCGAGGCGTCGTCGAGCTTCGTCATGGGACTCGTCTGGGCTCCGTGAGGAGACGCCGACATGGCGGGCATGGCGCCGTAAAGAATTCTGTTGACGTAAAGGCGGGGACGCGTCGAGGCGCCCTGCGTCGGCGCGAAGACGACGGAACGCCAGTGTGCGAGTCGGTCTTCGACTTTGTCGAGCGCCTTGAGAACGTCGGGGTCGGCGTCGGGGCGCGCGCGATACGCTTCGACGAGCGTCTTGCTCGTTCCATGTTCCAGCGCGTCGAAATCTTGGGGCGCGAGTCGTCCGTTTCGCACGGCGATTTCTTCCTCTTTGATTTTGAGAACTTGGCGCGCGACGACGTTCTTTTCGTCGAGAATGAACGGAAGCGACTCCCAAAGCTCCGGTTCGGCGAGCCATGAGAAGAGAAGTTCCGAAGGCGCGAATTTACGCTTGCCCTCTGGGAAGGCGAGACGAATCCGTTCGGCGATTTCACGCTGCCGCGCGACGGTTTTCGCCGCGACGTCGTCGTACCATTCTTTCTGTTCCTCGCGACTTGCCGTCGCGTCCTTTCCGGACGCCTGCGCCTCGGCGCCGAGGTCGCGCAGGAACTCGTCAAAATCGGGGAAATTCAGAGGCTTGTCGTCTTCAAGTCGTTCTAGCGCGCTCGGCGGCGCGACGACGACCGGCGATTTTGCGCCCGTCGCGTCGCGAACGAGAATCTGCGCGAACGTGTTGAGCGGCATTCGTCGTCCGCCGTCGAAGACGGGGAGCGACCGCCACGCGGACCAATCGATATGTTCGCGCGCGTACGTCTCCCGC
>CAMZHY010000035.1 GCA_947307005.1 uncultured Planctomycetaceae bacterium | reverse complement strand
AAAAACGTCGGAAATCATGCTGCGTCACCTCGGCGAAGAAGAGAGGCGCGAGCAGACTTCGGCTTCTGGGCTTTTTCGGTTTTTACGGACGCGGTCGTCGATTCGTCTTTTTTCTCGACGGTCTGCTTAGGGGCGGATTCTTTTTCGGACTGTCGCGACGCTCCTTCGTCTTTGGCAAGGTCGCGATAGAAGGGGCGAACAAGGTCAAAGGGACGCGCTTTATTGACGCCGTCCATCATGACAAGATCGCCAGGCTTGACGCCGCTCAGGATCGTTTCGACGGTCCCATCGGACGGTCCAAGCGTGACGTCGCGACGAAGAACCATGAGGAATTTTTCCGCGACCTTTCCGTCGCTAAATTCGCTCACAGTCTCGTTGGTTTTCGGGTCTTGATATTCGTATCTCTTCTTTTTGAATTCCGCTAGGAACGTGTCCTTCGATTTTTCGCCTTTTTCAACGGCTTCGACGTCTTTGGCGTATCGCGAATCCGCGGAGATTTCCTTGTAGAGAGATTCGTCGTCGATCGAGTCGACAAGGATGTAGACGTAATTTGTTCTACCGTCGAACATTACCGCCGAAGGAAGCACGGACGCCGCAGATTCGGCGGTTTTCTTCGAAAGGTTGACGGTTACGACTCCGCCAGGGTTGAGAACTTCGTCGGGGTTGCTGAATTTCGCCCAAATCTTGATCGTGTCGGTTGTTGATTTCACCGAGTTGTCGATAAAACAAATCTCGCCCGTTTGGTTGTAATTGGAATCGTTCGGGAGCGTGATCGAGATCGAGGACGTCTCTTTTAGGTTTTTGAGATTGCCGAACATATTGAGGTAGTCGCGCTCGCTCATTGTAAAACGGACGTAGATCGGGTCCATTTGAACGACGCGAACCAGCGCTTGACTTTGGGGCGAAACATAGGCGCCGGAAGAATAGGCGCGGCGTCCGGCTCGACCGTCAAGTTCCGCATAGACCTTGGTGTACTTAAGATTTTCTTGGGCGAGCGTGAGCTTAGCTTGGGCGGACGCGAGCTGCGCCTTAAGACTTTGAAGGAGCGAAAAGGCGTTCTCTTTAGCGTCGCGGGATCCCGCGTTCTTTTCAAAGAGGTCGTTCAATCGATTGTAGTTGCTTTGCGCATACTCAATCCGCGCTTCCGTTTCTTGAATTGCGGCGAGAGAAGCGTCGACTTCCGCTTGATATGGAATCGGATCGATTTCGAAAAGAAGCTGCCCTTTGCTGACGTGCGAGCCCTCTTTAAAATCAGACGCGACTTTGAGCGTTCCGGAAACTCGCGCGACCGAATCGACTTGTTCTATCGCTTCAACATTGCCCACATATTTTTTCTGAGCGACGGGAACCGTTTCAGCGACGGTTCCCGCAACGACTGAAACACGCGCCGGAGCGCCGCCGGGCGCGCCAGGCTGCGCGAAAAGAGACGAATGACAATTCAGAATAAGAACGCCGACAAGCGTTCCCATAGCAAGAGACGTTAAACGTGACACTTTTCCTCCTGTCGACGTCAAACGCGAATTCGTTGAGTTATAGAACCGCGTTAAAGACTCTCAAAAGTTTAAATGGATTCGTCTTTTGTCACCCTTGTCCGAGGTGACAACGCGCGGATCAACGGGGTGGCACTAGGTGGGACGAATCGGACTAAGAGTCCCGTGGAATGACGCGAACTCTTTCTTTCGAACTTGGGAATATGGTACTTGATTTTTCCATTAGCGCAAGTCGAGGGAAAGTCGACCGGTTTGCAGAAGCGCTTGCGTTTCATCGTTCTTTTATCCTTAGCGTGGCAACGGCGAACGGAAAGGAAGCGCGACATACTTGCGTTAAAATCGGCGAGATTTGTGTTTTCGGAACGACTATCCATATTTTCCTCTAGTATGCGAAAGCGCCTGCGACTGACAACACAGTTTTCATATTTTTTTGTTTTTTTCTCGTTTTATATCAAGAAGCCGTTTTGGCGTAGACGCAAACGAAGATGTCTTTCCTATTTTGCCTAACCGGAATAAAAGTGAAATTCGGAATCATCGGCAAAATTGGAATATTAAGAGTATCCAGAATTTAAGGTTACGTCTGAAAAATCGCTTAAAGACGAAGAAGAAGGCTTTACGATAAAGGTCGTGCGAGCGAAAAATTCCAAATGATTGACATGACAATGTCAAACGAAAAAGGCGTGTGAAGCTTGCCGTCATGTTTTCGCCACATTCCGGGTTGTTCCAGGTTTATTCGGTTTGTGGGTTAGAAAATTGGCGCCGGAGTTTGTAGCGTAGTTTTAGTCGACGTCGAGTTCCTTTCGGGGACGACGATCAAGCGGTTACGAACTTTCTTTTTCCGTCGAACGCCGTTTCTGATTGACGCGGAACGTTCGAGGAGAAGTCGCGCGAGCGACTTCGAAGATAGTCAGACGATCCGTCCGTTTATGGAGGGCGCGGGTTGCTTTGTCGAGACCAAGGACGGTCGGCAAAGCGTCGCTTCGAGCCCGTAAGGTTTCCGTAACGGGGGTCTTTCCAATCGAGGTAGCAAGGATGAGACCATCAGTAAAGAAGGGAATTGCGTTAGGTTCGCTCCTAGCGCTCGTCGTAAGCGGCGGTTGTAAGGTCGGAAGCGACTACGTCGCGCCGCAGGCGACGGTCAATTCATCGTACATCCAGATCGACGAATCCAAGGGGATTCGTCAGGAAGTTGGCGCGGACGTCGCTAGTTGGTGGAGTCAGGTTCAGGACGACGTTCTCGCAAGGCTTACCAACGAAGCTGTGACGAACAACCTGACGTTGCATGAAGCTCTTTACCGTATCCAGGCTGCTCGAGCGGTTCTCGGTTCGACGCGTGCGAATCAGTATCCTCAGTTTGCGACCGGCGGCGGTTATAGCTATAATCGTCGTTTGGGAGTGGATTACAACGACTACAACGCGTCGTTGTCCATGGGCTGGGAAGTCGACGTTTTTGGTCGTCTTGAACGCGCCAACGAAGTCGCGACGGCAAATATGGAGGAACTCCGCGAACTGTATCGTAACACATACGTAATTATTTGCGCCAACATTGCGACGCTCTATGGAACGGCTCGTTCTTTCCAAGAACAAATTCGAATATCTGAAGAGAACATCGAAATTCAGCGTCAGACCCTGGATATTACTCGTACGAAGAACGAACTCGGCTCAGCTAGTAAACTCGACGAGAGTCAAGCGCTTGGCGTTTGCCGCGGCACCGAATCAAGCGTGTTGAGTCTCCAGACTCAATACCAGACGACGCTCAACCAAATCAGCATTCTCGTCGGTCGTCCGCCTGGGTACGTCGACGAACTGATGCGCGCGCCGGCGCCGATTCCGACTCCGCCCGAACAGATTATGGTCGGTATTCCAGCTGAATTGCTCCGTCGTCGTCCTGACGTACGCGCAGCCGAGCAGCGCGTCATTGCTCAAAATGCTCGCGTCGGCGTCGCGATCGGCGATCTGTATCCTGTCTTTACCCTTACCGGTTCTTTTGGACTCGACGGCGAATCCTTCAAGGATATGTTCAACGGCGATTCAATCGCCGCTAGCATCGGTCCTTCCTTCCGCTGGAATATCCTCAATTTTGGCAAGTATCGATTTAACGTCGAAGCGCAGGAACACACGTTACAGCAACAGATTTCCGCGTATCGCGAGGCCGTTCTCGAGGCCGCGCAGGACGTAGACGACGCGCTCGTCTCCTATGTCAACGAGCGCGATCGGCTCCAGACGTTGTCCGACGCCGTCGACGCTTACACAGACGCGTATAATCTTTCGAACGAACGCTATAAGAGCGGTCAAATCGACTTCCAGAGACTGCTGGATTCTCAGGCTGGAAAACTTTCCTACGAACTGCAGTACATTCAGTGCCGTGCAAGTATGTTCATCTCGCTCGTGGATCTTTACCGCGCTCTAGGCGGCGATTGGATGGGTGGAACTTCGACGGCGCGGCAGTCTGCCGAATACGTTCCGACGACGCAGGTTTCCAGCGCCTCCCCGGTCGTTCTTTCCGACGCGTCCAACTCTGGCGGCGCTCGCTATTCTACTCGCGAATCTGAATCCAAAGGTTACGACCCCGAAGTCGAATGGACGGAACGCCAGGAGCGTAGCCGCGAACGAGTTGCGATAGCCCTCCGCGACGACGAGATTGTCAACGAAGCTTCGGCTCTCTGATTGAGGGGCAGCCGATTGAGACTCTGACGTCGTGAAAGGAGTCCTATCGCAGTCCTTGGGTTGCGATACCTCGACGGCAAAAGGATTGGGAGGGACGGTCTTTTGAAAGACGTCTAAACCTGGAGCTCCGACGATGAGAATCGTCGGAGCTTTTCATATATCTGAAAAAATTGTTCTGTTTGACGAATTATTTCTATATTTCCTATTTTTCTCTTTTTGTTTTTCTTTTTTATCTTAAAATATCCGTCAGAGGTTGTCTTTTCCTTCCGTGAGCATGACGAGCAAAAGGAGTTAAGAATGAGGATGTTTCGCTTTATTACGGCGACGTTTTTGAGCGTCGTAACGATCGTTGCCTTTAACGTTTCGGCGTACGCTGAAGACGACGCGCAACCGACGAAGTTGTTGCGCTACCCAGACGTGTATCAGGATCAAGTCGCTTTCTGCTACGCGGGAGATATTTGGAAGAGCGATTTTGACGGACGCAACGTTGTTCGCGTCACCGCGCATCAAGGACTCGAAGAATTCCCGAAATTCTCTCCGGACGGCAAGTATATCGCTTTTACGGGGCAGTACGACGGGGCCGATCAGGTTTACGTCGTTCCATCCGAAGGGGGCGAGCCGAAACGTCTTACTTATTATCCGACCGTCGCCGGCGCGCCGCGACGCGGAGTTGACGCGCAGGTTCTTGGATGGACTCCCGACGGCAAGCAGGTCATGTTCCGTTCCAAACGCGACAGCGACGAAGTCGATTCGCTGACAAACATCTATCTCGTTTCGGTCGACGGGGGACTGCCGACGCGCATTGGCGTTCCCGTCGCGGGTGCGGGCGATCTCTCGCCTGATGGGAAGAAATTGGCGTATTCGCCGCTTTTCCGAGATTTCCGTCATTGGAAACGTTACGAGGGAGGCTGGGCGCAGTATCTTCTGATTTTCGACCTTGAAACGAAAGAGTTTTCGGAGATTCCGACGACGCCCCGAACCGATCGCGATCCGATGTGGATTGGCGATCATGTTTATTTCGTTTCTGATCGCGATGGAACGATGAATCTTTATCGTTACACGCCGGAGAACGACGTCAACATTGAAAAGCTCACCGACTATTCCGAGTGGGATTTGCGCTGGGCTTCTTCCGACGGCGAAGATCAAATCGTTTACGAAAACGCCGGCTCCCTCTTCGTATACCGTCCGTCGTCGAACGAGACGCGCGAACTGTCGATTCACGTTCCTCACGACGGACTCGCGGCGCGTCCGACTCGCGTCGAGGCGTGGCGTCATATGGAAAGCTTCGGACTCAGTCCGGAAGGCAAGCGCGCCCTCTTCACAGCGCGAGGCGACGTCTTTACCGTTCCTCTTGAAAACGGTTTGACTCGCAACATAACGCGCTCTTCCGGCGCGCATGATCGTTGCCCGGTGTGGTCTAAGGACGGTCGATGGATTGCGTTCGTCTCTGACGAATCCGGCGAAGATCAGATTTACGTTATTGATCAGAAAGGGGAGAAGGAGAAGGTTCAACTCACTAATTCCCTCCGCGCCAAACTCGATTCTTTGCAGTGGTCGCCCGACGGCAAGGCGTTTTCGTTCCGCGATTCGATGAACCACCTTTACGTCTTGACTCTGAAATACGACGACCCGACCGTCGCGCCTCAGGCGGACGAACTGATCGAAGTCGCCCGCGATAAATTTGGCGGTTTCCCCGGCGCGGAATGGTCGCCGGACGGCGCGTATCTTGCGTACGAACTCGGTGAAAATACCGAATACGACGCGATTTACATTTGGGAGAAAGAGACGAAAACCTCGCGTCGCATAACCGATCCAATGTTCAACAACTTCTCGCCGACTTGGTCTCAGGACGGCAATTGGCTTTTCTATATCGGTCAGCGCGAATTCTATCCGCAGTTTAGTTCGATCGAATGGAACTTTGCGGGCGATCGTTTCGACGGCGTATTTGCCGTCGCGCTCCGTAAAGACGTGGAGAATACGTTCATTCGCAAGAGCGACGAAAAGAAAGAGGAAGTCGTTTCCAACGAGTCGAAAAAGATCGACTTCGACGGAATCGAAAATCGCGTCGTTCGGTTGCCGATTAGTTCTGAAAACTACGGGTCTCTTTCTTGCGCCGGCGATTTTCTTTTCTTTATTCAAGAACCCGAGTCTTTCTACGGGCGCGGTTCCAACGGCGTCCCGAAGCTCATGAGCTTCGATCTTAAGAATCTCTCTCTTCAGACCTTTGTTGAAGATTTTAGCGGTTATTCCCTCTCGGCGGACGGCAAAAAGCTCCTTACGCGTAAAGGCGGATATCGCATGTACGACGTCGGCGCGAAGGGAGGCGATTCCAAAGTATTCTCCGTGAACGATATGTATAGCGATCTTAACCCTCGCGAGGAATGGAACGAGATTTTTGAAGAGGTTTGGCGTCGTTTCCGCGATTACTTCTACGTTAAGAATATGCACGGACTAGATTGGGACTCCGTCGGCGCGCAGTACCGTTCGTTGCTTCCGTATGTTTCTCATCGCTCTGATCTTACATATATCCTCACGGAAATGATCGGCGAACTCAACATCGGACACACCTACGTCGAGGGCGGCGATTACGTCCAGCCGGAACGACCGGTCGTCGGCTTGCCTGGCGCGACTTTTGCGCTCGATTCTGAAAAGAACCTTTATCGCATTGAGAAGATTTACCCCGGTCAGAACGAAGAACCTAAGTATCGATCGCCTTTGACGGAAGTTGGCGTCAACGCGTCGGAAGGGGATTATGTTCTGGCGATCGACGGGATCAAGCTTGTCGGTTCGGACAATCCCTATCGTTTGCTCGAGAATAAGAAGGAGCGCGTCGAACTGACGCTCAGTAAAGACGGAACTGAGGAGAATTCGTGGAAGACCGCGTATAAGCCGGTCGACAACGAGGATTCCTTGCGTTATCTGAATTTCGTCCTCGATCGCCAGAGGCGCGTCTCCGAACTGAGCGACGGTCGCCTCGGGTACGTCCATATTCCCGATATGGGTGGAAACGGCGCCTACGAGTTTATTAAATGGTACTATCCGCAACTCCGCAAGGAAGGGATTGTTATCGACGAACGTAGCAACGGCGGCGGCAATATTTCCCCGTGGATTATTATGCGCCTGAATCAGAAGGTTCTTGGCACGCGTTACGGCAAAGTTCGCGAGACGCCGACGACCTATCCGACGATTGCGACTAACGCGAAATTCGTTTGCCTACTCAACGAGACGAGCGCGAGCGACGGGGACATCTTCCCGTACTACTTCCGCAAATCCGGACTTGGCAAGCTGGTCGGCAAACGGAGTTGGGGCGGCGTCGTCGGTATCTCGGGGCGCGGGCCTCTTACGGACGGCGGCTCCGTCAGCGTGCCGCTTAACGCGACGAACAGCGAGACGGGCGAATACGTGATCGAAGGACATGGCGTCGACCCTGATATCGAAGTTTGGCAGGACCCGCAGGCGGTTCTTGAGGGCCGCGACCCGCAACTCGAACGCGGCGTGGAAGAACTTCTGAAAGACATTGAAGAGAATCCGGCTGTCAAGCCTCAGCGTCCCGACGATCCCGACAAGTCTAAGGGCGCCGTTCCCGATTACAGCAAGTGAGAACGCCTCGTAAGGGTAACGAACGCGCTTTGTTGAACGACAAGCGTTAGAAGAAAACAAACGTCCCGACGCGAAACGCGCTGGGACGTTTGAATTTATACGGCGGCTTTAGGCGACGCAAGACAGGCGTTTCTTCGCTATTTCCCAAGTTCAGAATCAAAATTGATGTACTGATTCCATTGTTCGTCGCTCCAGCCTTTGTCTTTGTTTTTATTGTCTAACAAGGCTTCCCCCGAAGGACTGTTTTGGTTCTCCTCCTGAACGTCGACGTCGTCGAGTTCCGGATCGTCGTAACGTCTCGCGCTCGCAAGACTCTCCTCGCCGTTTGACAGTACGACAACGGACTGGGCAACCCTTGCAGGCTCGCGTTCTACGTCGGAGTAAGACGGGAGGTCCGCGTCTTGTTCGACAGGGGGGCGCGCCGTATTCTTTTCTTGCGACGATTGGTTGTTTTGCGATTCAACATACTGCTTGCCCCGCCACTGCTCCATCGTAATGAGGACGTCGCGAGGTTTCGACGGCTTCGCGGGGTTGAAGGGAGAAACGATTCCCTCTTGCGTCATAACGTCGACGATGCGAGCGGCTCGCGTGTAGCCGATACTGAATTTACGCTGCAGCACCGACGTGCTCGCGCGCCCCTCGCCGATAACAAAATCGACGGCGGGAATATAGAATTCGTCGTACTCGATTTCGGAGTCCTTACCGCCGTTGTCGCCGTCGTCGTTCGTATCCCTGAGTTCGATTACAAAATCCTGTTTTTCGACGGAAACCGCGTCAATGACGGCGTCGATTTCACGGTCGGAGACAAAGGCTCCCTGACCGCGAACAAGTTGACTCGTGCCGGGTAGCAGGAAGAGCATGTCGCCGTTGCCGAGGAGTTGTTCCGCGCCCTTGACGTCCAAGACGACCTGACTGTCGACCCGGCTTGCCACGCCGAACGCGATTCGCGCGGGAAGGTTCGACTTAATAAGCCCCGTAACCACGTCGACCGTCGGCTTTTGCGTCGCCAAAACAAGGTGAATGCCGACCGCGCGGCTTTTTTGCGCAAGTCTCACAATGTGACGCTCGACGTCTTTTCCCGACGTCATGATCAGATCCGCCATTTCATCCGCGACGATGACGACGCTGGGCATTGATTTTGGGAACGCCTCCCATTCGGCTTCGTCTTCAGTTCGCAACCTTCTTCGAAGCATTTCTGGCGTAAGACTGTTAAATTCGCTGATCTTTCGAACGCCAACGCGAGCAAAAATGCGATAGCGTTCTTCCATTTGTTCGACCGCCCACTCAAGTAAAGCCTCCGCCTTCTGCATATCGACGACGACTGGGTGCATGAGATGAGGGATCGATTTATAAGGGCTTAATTCAACCATCTTCGGATCGATCATCAGAAGTCGCACTTCTTTTGGACTCTTCGTCATGATGATCGACATGATAATCGAGTTAAGGCAGACCGACTTTCCCGTGCCCGTTCGTCCCGCGATTAACAAGTGCGGCAGTTTGGCGAGGTCCGCGACCATCGGGGCGCCGACGACGTCTTTGCCGAGGAAAATCGGGATATCCATCGTCCGCGCTTCGTCGGCGCAGGCCTCCATGACCTCGCGAAGTCGAACCAGTTGACGACTCCTATTAGGAAGCTCGATTCCAACGGTGTTTTTGCCGGGGATTGGAGAGACGATACGGACATGCGGCGCGCGCATGGCGATTTCAAGGTCGCTTGCGAGATTGTGCAACGCTTTGACGCGAAGTCCCTTCTGCAGTTCGACTTCGTACAACGTCAGCACCGGTCCCGTCTGAATATCGACGACCTTAAGCTCGATTTTGTAATTGCGACAAACTCGCTCCAACTCTTCCCCGCGACGACGGATTTCTTCCGAAAAGTCGTCGACGTCATAGTATTCGCCTTCGGCGAGCAGTTCGATCGAAGGATAAACGTACTCCTTGGCGTCGCTTTGTTCGCTTTCGGCGTCCGACGCGGGAAGGGAGGCGTTTTCAACTTCTTCAATCTCAGCGTCGGCGCCGTTGCTAAACTCGGCGCCCGGAATTTGCGAATTCATCGCCAACTCGCTGACTTCGACGTCTGGTTCCGTTTTTTTGGTCGACGGAACAACGCTTGCGCAGAAAGTAGGCGTCAGCGGACGAGGAGGCGGAACAGGGGGGACGGCGGCGATTTGACCGTTTCGAGACATAGAAGAAACAAAACCCGCGTTAGGACGCGCGCCTTGCCTCGGGCGACCGTCGAAAGTTGGGTAAACGCCGCCGCTTCGAATCGACGGTTCGAGAGCTATCGCCACTCTTTCGGGGTTCGCCTTCTGAATCCTTTCCAGAAAGGGACGGAATACCCTACCTACGACCTTTCCGAGTCCCGTGGACCAAAAGACGACGCGCAGCGCTTTTTCCGGCGCGATGAGAACAACACCCGCCAAGAACAAAACGAATAACGACGCGTACGCGCCGAAGCGAATGAAGAACTTGTCAAAGATAAATTTAACGCACGCGCCGACCATGCCGCCCGGTCCGATTGGAGGACCGATTGAACTGTCGAAGAAATACGCGGCGGCGCCAGAGAAGGCGACAAGCGTTATGAAGAAGCCTAATACTTTATTGTAGGGTTCTTGGATACGATCAAGGAAGAAGTAGCACGAAAGGGCTACTCCGAACCCGAGAACGATGTAGTACCCAGCCACTCGCACCACGCCCCAGGGAGTCCCGCAAGATTGCGAATCTCCTGAAGGTCGTGGTAAACAAATTTTGTCGGGAGGTCTTGAGGCTTATAGCTCAAGAAGGAGAGCGCAAGGAAAAGCCAAGCGATAAAGAATATCGCTACGACCGCGAGCTTGCTGTTCCTTTCCCGACGTTTTTCATGCGGTTCAGACAACTTGAACTCCCATGAGCGACTAATCGTTCCGTAAAGTTGGACGTTTAACTTCTATTGAAGCGCGAGGAACGCCAAACGCGCGAATGGAGGGAAAATCCGGGGAAACGCGGCGCCCAAAATCGGGGGGGAGGCGTCGCGTTTTAACGACGTAAACGTTTCAGCGAGCCGCGCCAGTTTGGAGACGCGCCGCGTTGAGCGTGTTAAGTAGAAGCATCGTAACGGTAAGAGGACCGACCCCGCCAGGGACGGGGGTAATCCAAGACGCGACCTCTTTGACGGACTCGAAATCGACGTCGCCGACAAGTTTTCCGACCGTCTTTTTTTCGCCGTTTTCATCAACAACTTCGCGTTGGACGCGGTTCATTCCGACGTCGACGACAATCGCGCCAGGTTTGATCATATCGGCGGTTACAAACTCCGCCTTGCCGATGGCGGCGACGACGATATCCGCTTCTCTAACGACTTCAGGGAGATTCGCAGTGCGACTATGGCAGACCGTGACCGTCGCGTCTCCTCCGGGACCCTTCTGCAAGAAAAGGAGTCCCATCGGTTTGCCGACGATATCGCTACGTCCGATGACGACGACGCGTTTTCCTTTTGTTTCTATGTTATAACGAGCGAGAAGTCGCTGGATTCCATAGGGCGTGCACGGGAGAAATCGCGGACGGCCCTGCGAAAGGAGGCCGACGTTTTCCGGATGAAACGCGTCGACGTCTTTTTTCGGATCGATGAGATCAAGGATGCGTTTCTCGTCAATTCCTTGGGGAAGCGGAAGTTGAACGAGAATTCCATGAACCGACGCGTCGGCGTTGAGCTTTGCGATAAGATCGCAAAGCTCGTAGCTTTTTGTTTCTTTTGGCAACCGATACATCAGGCTGCGAACGCCTACTTTGGCGCAGGCGTTTTCCTTATTGCGAACGTACACCTGGCTCGCCGGATCGTCTCCGACGAGGACGACGGCGAGCGTCGGCTGGACGCCGACCTCTTCGACGAAACTGGCGACGTCGTTTTTGATCTCTTCACGAATCTGTTCCGCCGTTCCCTTGCCGTCAAGAATCTGAGCCGACATGTCGTTTTCCTTTCTTTATGAAATAATCGCGGATTCAGCGGTCTAAGGAAAAGACGACGCCAAACGCCCCGATTGTCCAAATTCTACACTGCTTTTCCTTCTTCGCCAAACCATAATTTCGGCCTTTTGGCGCAGGTTTTCGTAGATTAAGGGGACGCTTCTCGTTTTAACATTCCAATTTGTTGGAATAAGATTGTTGAGAAAATTCGTTTTATCTTAGTTATTTAATCATTTTTTACTATCTTGACAGGTCAGGTTTGGCGCAAAAACCGAGGTTGTTTGTGAAAAAAGTCAGAAAGAGAGAGAGTCCTCCGCGTCAAGGAGTCGCGCGATCTCGCGCGCATGACGTTGAAGCTCTTCGTCGTTCTCGAGCGTCTCGGTTAGTTCGCGAGTCGAATGGATCATCGTCGAATAATCGCGATTAGAGAATTGGCGTCCTATTTCGCGGAAAGTCGCGTTTGTCAGCTTTCTTGCAAAGAAGACGACGAAACTTCTCGCAAGGACCAACGTCTTGGAACGTTTTTTACTACGCATTTCGACAACAGAGACGGCGAAATATTTTGCGACCGTCTTAATGATGCGATCGAGAGTCCACGTCGCGTTAGGATTACGTCGCGCAAGGAAGTCGTCGAGGTTGTCGATAGAGAGCGTTTTCCCTGAAGTCGCGAGCGTTTGCGCCGCTTGAACGAGCGTTCCGCAAATCGCTCCAATCGTCGAAGGGAGTCGTTGAACGCATCGTTGACGAGTTTCTTCATCAAGGGGCGTCGCCAATTTTGACGCGACGAGGTCGACGACGACACGTTTTGTTTCTTCCGTCGGCAAGTTGACGGGGATAAGAATTCCGCTTGAGAAACGCGCGGCAAGGTCGGGGAGGAAACCTGGAATAGTCGTCGGGTTGCGCGAAAAGGAAAAAACGACGAGTTTTTGGGCGCGAATCGATTCGTCGAGGGCCGCCAACGCCTCAAATTGAGCGGCTTCTTTCTCGGAGAGAATATCCGCGTCTTCGATTGCCAACACCTGCGCTTGCGTAATTAGTTGACGGAAAAGAAGCGTCTGATTGCGTTGGATTGCGTTGGCGGCGGATCTTGCGAAATCGGCGGCGGAAAGGTAAAAAACCGATTTTTGAGGCTCTCGCGTTCTCCTGATTTGACAGATTCCCTCGACAATTCGCGTTTTACCTGAGCCGCTTGGACCGTAAAAGACGAGCGGCGCGGAAAAGTTGAGACTTTCCAAAGGACGGTAACCGAGAATTGCCGGAGCGTCAGGCGAACGACGAGCGGCGTTGAACGTCGCCATGTCGAAGAGGACGTTCGCTGGAACTTTCGGAGCGTTTGCCCGATTCAGGACAGAATCGAGGAGCCCGTCTTGAGCGGCGTGAAGGAGTATTTCCACGTCTGCGCGCGACGGTTCTTGAACCGCTGTTTCAACGGGATCCAACGACGTCGCGCCAATAGGACGGTCAAAGACGGGGACGCCGTCGACGGCAAGTCTGTACGCAAGTTCCGCCAACCTGTTTTCTGGACCGACGAGGAAGCCGCCAAGGAGACTTTCGGGAGAATATCGCCTCACAGCCGCGTTTGTCGCGGCGTCGTCCGACAAGGGCGCGGGGATTTCGATGGCGTGATAAGAATTTAGGGAGTCGGAACGAGTCAATGGCATCGTCTCTTTTTTCAAAGAGTTGAATTGTCAATCGGAGAAGAGTCTAGTCTAGTCCTTTGGAGTGAATTCGACGTCTATTAGGGCGGGCGCGTCGTTTAAATCGTCGTCTGACGGGGACGTTTCAAGGTCTTGGTCGCCGTTGGGCGTTCCGTACTCGCTTCGTCGATGAGGATCGTGGAAGTTGTTGACGCTGAAACTCCAAGTCTTGAAAACGGAAAAATTACCGTTTGCGTTTCGGTACAGGTCTATTTTACACAGTTTTACCAACCCCATAAGGGCGTTTCTTGGGAAGGGGACGAGGATGAGTAGTCCGAGAACGTCGGTAACGAAGCCCGGTAGAATAAGCGCGAACGCGCCAAGATTGCCGAAGAGGTAGTTTTTCAGGGAGTTTTCCGAGATTCCCGACGAGCCGAAAATAGGACCGCGTTTCTGCAGTTTTGCGATAACGACGCCCAAGAGCGAAGTCGCCAGCGTCAGCAGAAGC
>CAMZHY010000034.1 GCA_947307005.1 uncultured Planctomycetaceae bacterium | reverse complement strand
CGATTGTTCAACGGCGATTAGGAAGAGCGGCGAACGCCGCGTTGGGAGAAGACGAAACGATGGAAAAGGACGGACAAACGACGGCGCCTCGGATTAGAAGTTGGTTTACGTGGAATATTCTGGCGTGCCTTCTCTGTCTTCCTTTGGGGATCGCGGGGATCGCGTATTCCGTTCGGGCGAAGCGCCTGGCGAAGGTTGGAGAAGTCGCGGGCGCGGCGTCGGCGGCGAAGTCGGCGCGGGCGTTCTTTATCTTTGCGGTCGTCTTAGGGCCCCTTCTTGCCTTTTTTTACATGACGGCGGCGTTCAACGGCGGATTCTGAATCGTTTCCGACCGCGCCTTGACGTCGGAGGGGCAAGCGTTAGAATTTTAACAATTTATTCGCTCTGGTCGAATCGCCGCCGGGACGTTCTCGGCGCGACGCGTCTCGCACCTTGACGCCGCGTAGACCGAGCTGTACGGAGGTGATGTTTCATGGCGAAGATAATTGTTCTTGATCCGCTGGCGGAAGACGGTTTGAAGATGATGCAGGACGCTGGAATTGAATACGACGTCCGAACGGGTCTCAAAGGGGAAGAGTTGCGCGAGGCGCTCGCGGAATACGACGGCGCGATCTGTCGCAGCGGCGTGAAGATTACGGCGGAAGCGCTCGAGGGCGTCAAGCGACTCAAGGCGATCGCGCGCGCCGGCGTCGGCGTCGACAATATCGATCTCAAAGCGGCGACGCGTCACGGCGTCGTCGTCATGAACACCCCGGGCGGCAACACGACGTCCGCCGCCGAACAGACGTTTGCGCTCATGCTCGCGGTCAGCCGCAACACGTGCGCGGCGAATCAGTCCCTCGTCGAAGGGCGCTGGGATCGCAAAAAGTTCACAGGTCGCGAGCTTTGCGGCAAGACGCTCGGCGTCATCGGCATGGGGCGCATCGGTCAGACGGTCGCGAAGTTTGCCCGCGCGTTCGACATGAAAATCGTCGCGTTCGACCCCTACCTTTCCGCTCAACGCGCTCAGGAACTCGACGTGAAAGTTTACGAGTCGGTCGCCGAAATGCTGCCGCTCGTCGATTACCTAACCGTTCACGTGCCGCTCACCGACGCCACGCGCAACCTCATCGACGAGAAGGAAATCGCCATGATGAAAGACGGCGTCTTCCTCATCAACTGCGCTCGAGGCGGAATCTATAATATGGACGCGCTTCTCAAGGGAATCGAGTCGGGCAAGCTCGGCGGCGTCGGACTTGACGTCTTCCCGGAAGAGCCCTTTACCGAAAGTCCGCTCTTTGGCAAGCCGAACGTCGTCTGCACCCCGCACCTCGGCGCAAGCACGAAGGAAGCGCAGATGAACGTCGCGCTCGAAGCGGTTCAGCTGCTGATCGACTACCTCTCCCACGGCGTCATTCGCCAGGCGGTCAACTTCACGCCGCTCGATCCGAAGACGCTTTCAGAGCTTCGCGGTTCTCTTGATCTCGCGCATCGCCTTGGGCTTCTCGCGCAGCAGGTCGCGCCCGGTCCCGTTTCGTCCGTGAAGATCAAGTATCGCGGCGAGCTGGCGAAAAAGAGTTCCGCGCTTGTGACTTCCGCGTTCTGCGCCGGGTTCCTTACCGGCGTGATTTCGGAGGAAGTCAACATCGTGAGCGCGGTTCCGATGATGCAGGAGCGCGGGATCAAGCTCGTCGAAGAAAAAGACGGCGCCGACACGGACTTCGCTTCGGTGATCTCCGTCGAACTTGAGACGGACAAGGGCGCGCTGTCCTTCGCGGGAACGCTTTTCGGCGCCGTGATTCCGCGTCTCATCAAGTTCCGCAATATGCGACTGGACTCGCAGCTCGACGGCTCGCTTCTGATTACGATGCAGAAGGATCAGCCGGGCATCGTCGCGGCGCTCGGCGCGGCGTCGGCGAAGCGCGGCGTCAACATCGCGCAGATGGCGCTCGGACGCAACTTGAACGCGCCGAACGGGCTGGCGGTCAGCGTGCTGTCGCTCGACGGCGAAGTTCCCGCCGATATGCTCCCCGACGTCAAGACGATCGAAGGCGTCGTCGACGCGATTTCCGTCAAACTTCCGGAAAGCGGCGTTTATCCGTCTTGGCTTAACTGACGCGCTTTCTCGCGGCTTTTGTCGAATAGAAGAGGGACCGACTTCGGAAGATTTTATCCGAGGTCGGCTCTCTTTTTTTTATTTTCGCCGAATTGCGAAGAAAGGGAAAAAACGGCGCGCGGCGCGGAGCCGACTTGATATTCGACGCGGGCGGCGGTATACTTTCTACTGGTTTACGCGCGGCGCTTTTTGGGGGCGGCGCGTCGTCGAACTTTCGCCTTAGAAGAAGAACAAACGCAGGAAAGGACTCGTTATGAGCGCGTCTCAGGAGATTAAAACGGTCGTCGGCGCGGAAGTCGACGCGCAGCCTTGGGATATCGTGGTCGTGGGAGGCGGTCCCGCCGGTCTTGCCGCCGCCGTGTCCGCTTACGATTCCGGCGCGAAGCGCGTCCTTGTTCTGGAACGCGACCGCTTGCTCGGCGGCGTTCTCAACCAGTGCGTCCACAACGGGTTCGGACTGCGACGCTTTAACGAGGAACTCACGGGGCCGGAGTACGCGGGGCGCTATATCGACGAGGTCGTTAAACGCGAGATTCCTGTCGCGCTCGAAGCGACCGTCCTGAGCGTCGCCGAAGACAAGAGCGCCGACGCGCCCGCGCCCGACGTCGTTCAGTTCGTGTCGCCGACGCTGGGGTTCCGCCGCGTTCACGCGCGCGCCGTCGTTCTTGCGACGGGCTGTCGGGAGCGCACTCGCGGCGCGATCAGTACTCCGGGCGACCGTCCGAGCGGCGTCTTTACGGCTGGCGCCGCGCAGCGTTACGTGAACTGCGAGGGGAAACGCGTCGGCGAGCGCGTCGTGATCCTCGGCTCCGGCGATATTGGGCTCATCATGGCGCGGCGTTTGACGCTTGAGGGCGCGAAAGTCCTCGCGGTCGTCGAACTCATGCCCTATTCCAACGGACTCGCGCGCAATATCGTCCAATGTCTGAAGGATTTCGACATACCCCTTTATCTTTCGCACACGATCTCGCGCGTCGTCGGCAAGCGGCGGCTCGAAAAGGTCGTGATTTCCAAGGTTGACGACGCGCGCCAGCCGATCCCCGGCTCCGAGTTTGAGATCGAGTGCGACGCGCTTCTCCTTTCCGTCGGGCTCATTCCCGAGAATGAAGTCGCGCGCGCCGCCGGCGTCGAGCTTGACCGTCGCACGCGCGGTCCCGTCGTCAAGCAGACCCGAGAAACGTCGATTCCCGGCGTCTTTGCATGCGGCAACACGCTGCACGTCCACGACCTCGTCGATTTCGTCTCCGAAGAGGCGGAGGAAGCGGGGCGCAACGCGGCGGATCGCGCGTTGGGGCGTTCGAAGCCCGCCGAGCGCGTCGCGGACGTCGTCAACGGCGACGGCGTGACCTACGTCGTCCCGCAGAAACTCGATCTCGACGCGCTTCCGGAGGAGGTTCCCTTCTTCCTGCGCGTTCGCGGCGTTTACAGGGACAGAAAGCTCGTCGTTCGCAAAGGCGACGAAGTAATTAAAGAGATTAAGCGTCTTCGCGTCGCGCCCGCCGAAATGGAGCGCGTCGTCCTCAAGAAATCGCAGCTTGCGGATATGGACGGCAAGACGCTGTCTATTTCGCTTGAAGAATGACGGCGTCGTCCGCGGCGGTCTGAACGGAGGAATCTGATGGAAGGGAACGAAGTCCCGATCATTCGCGAGTTGCCGAAAAGCATGATCAACAAGATCGCGGCGGGCGAGGTCGTCGAACGACCCGCCAACGTGGTCAAGGAACTCGTGGAGAACGCGATCGACGCGGGCGCGACGAAGATCGACGTCGAGGTCGAAAAGAGCGGCGTCGAACTGGTCAAGGTAATCGACAACGGTTGCGGAATTCCCGACGATCAGTTGGAACTGGCGCTCACGCCGCACGCGACGAGTAAAATCTCGGAACCGAAAGACCTTTTCAACATTTCGACGCTCGGATTCCGGGGCGAGGCGCTCGCTTCCATCGCCGAAATCAGCCACCTCATTCTGACCTCTCGCGCCTCGGGAGCGGCGAGCGGCGCTCGCGTCCGTTGCGACGGCGAGGCGAAGAGTCCCGTCGAAGCTTGCGGGCGCAACGTCGGCACGACCGTTGAAGTTCGCGATCTCTTCTTCAACACGCCCGTCAGACGAAAGTTTCTCAAAAGTTCCAACGCGGAGTACGGCTATATCAAAGACGCGCTGACGCGCCTCGCGATTCCTCATCCTGAAATCGCCTTTACGTTGCGACGCGACAAAGACGTCGAACTCGATCTGCCCGTCGCTCGCGATATGCTTGACCGCATCCGCCGTCTTTTCGGCGACAAGGTGGCGAACAGTCTTATTCGCGTCGATTATCCGACGGCGCGGAAAGACGTCGTCATTTCCGGCTACGTCGGGCGCCCCGATCTGTATCGCGGTTCAACCTCGATGCAGTTTCTCTTTGTCAACGGGCGGTTCTTCAAGGATAAGGCGCTTGGCTCCGCGTTAAAGGCGGCGTATCAGGGACTGCTCAAACAGGGAATGTACCCCGTCGTTTTTCTCAACGTGACGACTCCTCTCGATTTCGTCGACGTGAACGTTCATCCGACGAAGCAGGAGGTGCGGTTTGTCGACGGACAGACGATGTATTCCGGGATGCTCCACAGCGTCCGCGACAACCTAAACGGACCTATTAATCTGGAGAAACGCCCCTCGGTCGAAACGATCGCCCGCGCCGCCGGCGTCGAGCCGCCGAAGCCTGAATCGTCGCGCGATCCAAGCGCGGGGCCCGCCGAGAACGAAGACGCGCCGCGCGAATTGACCTTTGTCCCCGACGTCAACCCCTACGATCCGCAGGAAGCGCTCTCCCCCGAACTTGTCGCTCAGAGTCAGCAAAGAGTTGACGAATGGTTTTCCAAACCGACGACGGACGGTAAGTCGCCGCCAGAGTCCGCGCCCACGCCGACGGAGAGCGTCCAAACGCCGACTTCCGTCGACGAAAACGTCGCGCCCGTTCCGACTCCTCGCGCCCCGCGCGGCGCGGACGAGCGAGATATCGAAGCGGCGAATAGCGCGCTTGCCGCCGCCGCGTGGGAAGACGCGCGCTCGCGCTCTAAAGTCAGCCGCATCCCGCCGTATCACGGCGGAACGCCCGAGTTTAAAAAGTTCCCCAGTCTCGGCGAAGACCATCTTAGAGTTCGTCCAAGACAAGACGTCGCCAGTCGTTCGGAACCGAACTTCGATTTGACCCCGTCCGCGCCGCCCGCCTCAAACGTCTCCGAGCTTGCGCCCGCCGCCCCCGAGGAGCCTATCTCCGCGCTTTCTTTCGACGAGCGGCGCGCCCGCGTCAGAGCGAACAGCGATAATCGCGCCGCCGTCGCCGATCGACTGGTCGCGTTGACCTCCGACGGACGACCCGTCGTCCAGTTTTGCGACCGCTATCTCGTCTTGGAGGCGCCCGACGGAATTGCGCTCGTCGATCAGCACGCGCTCCACGAGCGAATCCTCTATGAGAAATTCAAGGCGCAGTACGACAAAGGCAAGATTCTGATTCAGAGGCTCGTCGTTCCCGAAGTCGTTGAGCTTTCCGCGACGGAATGCGTTTTTGCGACGGAGAACGCCGCGAGCTTCAAAAATCTTGGAATTATTATCGATTCCAAAAATTCTTCGGAAATCGAAGTTCAAGGGTATCCCGCCGTTTTAGGCGGCGTCTCTCCGCGAGATATTTTCCTGACCGCGTTCGGCGTTCTTTACGAAAAGCGCCCCGACGCGAAGAACCTGTCCGACATTCTCGAGGGCGCGCTCGCGCAGATGGCGTGCAAAGCCGCGATTAAAGCGGGCGACAAGCTCTCCCGCGACGAAGTCGTCGAACTCGTCGCGCGCGCTGAAATGGAAGCCTTCGCGCACCATTGTCCTCACGGACGTCCCTCGACCGTCGTCTTTACGACGAAAGAACTCGACAAGTTCTTTATCCGCGACTAAACGCCGCGATTTCAGTCGGCGCTTAGTTCGTCCTCTTTTTTTCCTGAAGGTTGTTCAAATGACAAAGTCCGTTCTTTCCGTCGCGTTAAGCGCGGCGATTCTCCTCTCGTTGACTCTCTTGCCCGGCGTCGTCGCGAAAGCGGCGGAAAACGACCCTGACCAAATCGTCGCAAAAATGACCGTCGAAGAGAAGGTCGGTCAGATGGTTTGCGTCGCGTTCCGCAGTTGGAACGGCGAAGGAAAGCGCGGTCCCATGGTCGAACTCAACGACAAGCTCGCCGCCGCGATCGCGGATTTTAACCTCGGCGGAATCTGCTTATTCGCGGAGAACTGCCAAGGAACCGAGCAGACCGTCCGGCTTACCGACCAGATTCAGAACGCGGCGCGAAAGTCCTCGACGGGAATCCCGATGCTCATTACGGTCGACCAAGAGGGCGGCTACGTGACGCGATTCAACACGGGCGTCTCCACGCCGGGAAATATGGCGCTGGCGGCGACGGGCTTCCGCCAAGACGCGATAACGGCTGGCGGAATCATCGGCAAGGAGCTTGTCGCGCTCGGGTTTAACGTGAATTTCGGTCCGGCTCTCGACGTGAACAACAACGCGAATAACCCGGTTATCGGCGTTCGGTCTTTTTCCGACGATCCGAACGTCGTCGCGAAGTTTGGCGCCGCTTATATCGACGGACTGCACAGTCAGGGCGCGATTTCCTGCGCGAAGCATTTTCCGGGGCACGGGGACACCGACGTCGACAGCCATACGGGCTTCCCGAAGATCGACAAGTCGCTCGACGAACTCATGAAGATGGAACTTGTTCCCTTCGCGGCGGTCGCGAAGACGACCGACATGGTCATGACGGCGCACATTCAGTTCCCGCAAGTTGAGAAAGAATCCTACGTTTCGATTAAATCGGGCGAAAACGTCAATCTTCCCGCGACGTTGTCGAAAGCGATCATAACGGGCGTGCTGCGCGAAAAGCTGGGTTTCGACGGGGTCGTCTGCACCGACTCGCTCGGGATGGCGGCGATCTCCGCCAATTTCAAGCCGATGGATTCCGCGAAACTTGCGATTCTCGCCGACGTCGACCTGCTCCTTATGCCCGTCGTCGTCCAGAACGAGAAGGGGATTCAGGCGCTCAAAGAATACCTCGACGGGATTGTCGCGATGGTTAAGAGCGGCGAGATTCCTGAGTCCGCGCTCGACGATTCCGTCATTCGCATTCTCACGATGAAGCAGAAATACGGCGTCATGTCGCCCTCCGCGCCTCTTGACAATCGCATTCGAAACGCGCTTGAGATCGTTGGTTCGCCGATTTGGCACGAACGCGAATGGAGAATCGCGGTCAGAGCGATCACTGCCTACAAAGGCGCCGACGTCTTGCCCGTCAAACTTGAAAACGACGCGAACGTTCTCTTCCTGAGTCCGAACGAAAGTCTGCTCCTCTCGCCGCAATTTGCGCTCAATCGTCTCCAGAAGGAAGGAATCGTGCCTAACTCCGTTTCGCTTCAAGCGATTAGTTACAGCGACGCCGACGGAAAAGAAGAGGCGACGAAGGCTCTCGAAAAAGCGGACGTCGTCCTCCTATGCACGAAAACGACCAGCCTCGGGATGCTCGACGATTCCGATCCGGAAAACGTCTCCGCGATCTTCGTCAATAAGGCGATTAAGGAAGCTCATAAGCTCGGGAAGAAAGTCGTTCTCATCAGCGCGCAGCTTCCGTACGACGCCGCGTATTATACCGACGCCGACGCGACGCTCCTCGCCTATAATCCTTCGGGAATGACGGAACTTCCGCCTGAGGGCAAGGGGCCGATCGTCAAGTACGGCGCGAACGTTCCCGCCGCCGTCTACGTCGCTCTCGGCGGCGCGAAGCCGCAGGGGACCTGTCCCGTTAAGCTTGACGTCTTCTGACGCGTCGTCGCGCGTTCGTTTCACGGGAAGAGCGGACGCGGTTTAACAGACTGTATGCAGACGGCAGGGGCGCGCCCTCGCCGTCTGCGCGTTTAATGGGACCGGGTATTGTAATCGCCGCGTCCGATCAAGGACGGCGGAGGGAAAGGAGAATACGGCATGGGCGCATGGAGCGTTAGCGTTACCGGAAACGATACGGCGCGAGATCTTGCTTCCGAGTATTCCGCGGCGTTTTTTAAATACGAGCCGGAACAGGCGACGGCGCTTATCGACGCTTATGTGCGCGAAAATATGTTTGACGAGTCCGACGAAGAAGACTGGTGCGATTACGTTTACTCTCTTGCGAACTACATGTGGAAGAAGGGGATTCTCACGGACGAGATCAAAGCGAGAGCCGTTACGATGATCGATTCTGGCTTTGGACTGGAACTATGGGAGGAAGCGGGGAGTCGAACTCTTGAAAAGAGAAAACGGGCGTTGGCTGAGTTTAAAGAAAAAATCCTGTCCCCCATGCCGCCCAAAAAGAAAATCAGACTGAACCTCAATACGTCGCGAATCTTTGAAGACGGCGACGTCGTGGCGATTCAGCTTCAAACTGCCGGAAAACCTTATACGGAAAACGATCATGCCAAAATATCGGACGAGGCGTTTCATTCTTACGACGGCAAATATATCTTACTCCAGCTCGTCGAATGTTTTGCTTCATGGTCGTCGGCGATCGTTCCCGAAGTGAAGGATTATTGGGCTTTTTTCAGATTATTGGACGGCGTCTATGACGAGGTTCCCGTCGGCGTCGATGTGAACGCGTTAAAACCTGCGGCGATTAATAAAGCGGCGGGTTCGTCTTGCTTTGTTTGTGAAAGCAGCATGTTCTATTTCAAGAGGCGGAAATATCAGCTCGTAGGCAAACGCCTTGCGACGGGAGAGTCTCGCGAAGATCGTCGCAACCCTATTTTTCTCGGAGTCGACAATTCTTGGACCAACCCCGATTCTCAATTTCTCGCCGCGATGGAACGACGGTAGTCGTTTTTGGACGACGCGTTTTTCTCCGCCGCGCGAACGCTGACGCCTTGTCAACTTATTCTCTTTGTGATAAAATCCGACTCACTTGGCTATCCAGTCTGTTTTAACGCCTTGAAAATCCACGCTTTGAGGTTTTGAGATGAAAATGAACAAAACAGCCGCGACGGTCGCCGTCGCGCTCGTCGTCGCGTGCGCGGGATATTTCTCCCTGCGCGGCGACGCGGTTAAGAACGCGCTCCCGACCGCCGAAGCGGAAACGGTCGCCGCGCCCGCCGTCGATCTTACTCCCGAAAACTCCCTCACGACGATTTCCGGCGAAAAGATCGCGCTCGAATCGCTCGCGCATTACGACGCCGACGCCGATTCGACCGTCTACTTCCTCTCTGAAATCAGTCCCGATTCCCTCGTGAAGATTTACGAAGCGCTCGAATGGAAGCCTGAAGGCAAACTCGGCGTCAAGATTTCCACCGGCGAATCGATGAAGACGAACCACCTTCGTCCCGAACTCATCGGCAAACTCGTCAAACAGCTCGACGGGACGATCGTCGAATGCAACACGGCGTACGGCGGGAACCGCATGGAGACCGCCAAACACTGGCAGACGATCAAAGAACACGGCTATCTCGACATGGCGCCCTGCGATATTCTCGACGAAGAAGGATCCATGACGCTCAAGGTCGACGGTTACGCGCGCATTCCTGAGAACTACGTCGGAACGCATTTCAAGAATTACGATTCCTACCTCGTTCTGTCCCATTTCAAAGGGCATCAGATGGGCGGGTTCGGCGGCGCGCTCAAGAACATCTCGATCGGGTTCGGCTCGACGATGGGCAAGAACAATATCCACACCGGCGGCAAGAGCAAGTCGACGTGGTTGGGCGGCGTTCAAGACGAATTCACCGAGAGCATGGCGGACGCCGCGAAGTCGGTTCATACCGCGATGAACGGACATATCGTCTACATCAGCGTGATGAACCGTCTTTCGATCGACTGCGACTGCAACGGCAATCCCGCGGAGCCGGAGATGGGCGACGTCGGGATCCTCGCGTCCGCGAATCCCGTCGCGCTCGACCAAGCGTGCGTCGATCTCGTTTACGCTTCGAAGGACAATACCGCGTCGCTGCGCAACCGCATGGAAAAGCAGAACGCCGTTCACATCCTAGAGACGGCGGAGAAGATCAATCTCGGCAAGCGCGCCTATAAGCTCGTCGATTTGGATGACTGATTTTCCCTCGATTCTCGTTCGCGAGTTTATCCTCGTCGCTTATTTTTTCGAGGTTCAGTTTCTCCAGATTTTCTGGTACTGGGTTCTCGGCATGGCGATCGGAACGCTCGTGTCGGTCTTCTGCAAGGAGCGAATCCATAGCGCGGTGCGCTCCTTGAGCAAAGGCGTCCCTGGAGGGGTGGGGATCGTTTTTGCGAGCGTTTTGGGGATTCTCTCGCCGCTGTGCATGTACGGGACGATCCCGATCGCGGCGAGTTTTTCCAAGTCGGGCGTTCGCGACGACTGGCTCGCCGCCTTTATGACGAGTTCCGTACTGCTCAACCCTCAGCTTATCGTCTACAGTATGGCGCTCGGGAAAACGGCGTTGATCGCGCGAGTCGTTTCCTGTTTTCTTTGCGGGGCGATCGCGGGCGTTTTGATCCGCGTTTTCTATAAAGATCAGAGTTTCTTTACGTTCGAGGGATTTTCAGAGCCGAAGAATCGCGACGTCGATCCGAATATTGTCATGCGAGTTCTGAAGAATTTCGGTCGCAACCTCCGGGCGACGGGGCTATATTTTCTCTTTGGCGTCCTTCTCGCGGCGCTTTTCCGACGTTACGTTCCCTCGGAAATCATGACGGCGGTCTTCGGCGGCAATCACATGTGGGGAATCCTCATGGCGGCGACGGTCGGCGTTCCGCTCTACGCGTGCGGCGGCGGCACGATTCCGCTTCTTCGGGAATGGATCGGATCCGGCATGAGTCTTGGGAGCGCGGTCGCGTTCATGATCACCGGTCCCGCGACGAAAATCACGAACCTTGGCGCGCTCAAAATCGTCCTCGGCGCGAAACGCTTCGGACTCTATCTCGCCTATATCATGACCTTCTCGCTAATCGCCGGAATTGCGGCGAATCTTCTGCGGTAGGATTGTTCCCTCAAGGCTTTTGGGGGTCCCTGTAAATAACTTTGAACAGACAAGGCGTTGCTTCGCTTGGTTTCTGGAGGTATAATGGTCGGCAGGTTAGAACTGTTGATTTTTAAAGGATTTGATTAGAAACGTTGCGTAACACGTTGTATATTATGTATTTGTTTAATTGACGTGTGTTTAATTCAGAAGGTAGAAATACGATGGCGGAGTTTGAAGGATTTGGCAAACCTGTTATGACTAATTTGCCGCGCGAGTTGGGTAATTCGATTATTAGGAGGATTCTGAGCACTCCTCGTCTCGACTATGCAAAATTAAAGGAAGAAGCGGAAAAGATCGAAAAACAAATGTTAGAATTGAGGCGGCAAGAAGATGCGCAAAGGAATTCTGCAGGGTGACTTTTTTTATTGCGACCATCTAGGCGCTTCTTGTCATGACGAACATGACGTCCTAAATTTTTCTGTAGATCGACCCGAAGGGTTTGGACTTGTCTCTTATGTCCAGCGTTACGCCTTTTCTGACGAGGCTTTCGGCGTCATGAGAACTTACGTTGTTCGCGATTTGCAGACGTCTGAACTAGTAGGGTATTTTTCCCTCAAGGCGGGGCTGGTTTCGTTAAATGAACGAGAAGTGGAAGTTCAAGAGGGCGAATCAAAAAGAACGGAAATTTTATTCGATACCGTTCCCGGCGTTGAATTGGCAAACTTTGCTATAAACAGCTCTTACATAAAAAATAGACCAAGTGTTAAGGGAATAGGCGTCGTTCTTTTCCAGCAATTTGTCCTTCCTATTGTCCGACAAGTAGCCGAAAACGTTGCGGTAAAGATCTTGTACATTTTTGCCTTGCCATACGACGGGCTTATTAAACGGTATAAGGACGTTTATGGATTTGAAAGATTAGGCGAGTATGACGAACATGAACTCCACAAAAGGCCTAAACCCGCCTATGATCAGAGTTGTGTGTTTATGTACGTCGTCCTGTGACCCTTGCTTGTTTCGTCAATAATTGTTTTCTGGTTTTGACCTCCTATCATGTCGACGCAACTTCATATCAAAACCTTTGACGAACTCACGACGCGCGAGCTTTATGAGATTCTCCGCCTCCGCGCGGCGGTTTTCGTCGTCGAACAGGATTGCGTCTACCAAGACCTTGACGGGCTCGACTACGACGCCGTTCACATTTTTCTGACGGAGGAGGGGCGCGTTCGCGCCTGCGCGCGCGTTTATCAGCGCGACGCCGACTCGAACCTCTGGGGGATTGGTCGCGTCGTGACGGACGAGCGGCGTCAGGGGCTTGGCTCGCAGGTCTTCGGCGCCGCGCTGCGCGTCGTTCAAGAGAAAGCGCCGACCGCGACGGTTCGAATTGAATCCCAGTGTCAGGCGCAAGGCTTTTACGAGAAATTCGGGTTCCGCGCCGTTTCGGAGCCGTTCATGATGGATCAGTTGCCGCATATCAAGATGGAAAAGCTCTTTACAAACGATGGTGATCGCGAATGAAACAGTATGTCGTCGACGCTTTTACCGATCGCGTCTTTAGCGGCAACCCCGCCGCCGTGTGTTTCCCCGAAGAATGGCCGACTTCCGAGGTTATGCTCAATATCGCGCGTGAAAACAGATTTTCCGAGACCGCGTTCGTCGTGCGGGAAGGGGAGAAATATCATTTGCGATGGTTTACGCCCGGGAGCGAAATCGACCTTTGCGGTCATGCGACGCTTGCGGCGGCGTTTGCGCTCTTCACGTTTTACGACCGCGACGCTCCAAAACTCGTCTTTGACACGCAGTGCGGCGAGCTGATCGCGACGCGCGACGCGCGGGGGCGGATCGAGTTGCAGTTCCCCGCCTATGCGTTGACCAAAGTTCCCGTCGATTCCAAAATAATCGACGCGTTCGGAAAAGCGCCGACTGAGGCGTATCTCGGACGCGATCTTCTTTGCGTCTTTGACGACGAAGAGACGGTGCGGCGTATGGCGCCCGATTCCAATAAACTCTGGGAGCTTCCCGGCGCGCTCGTCCATGCGACGGCTCCCGGCGCCGAAACGGACTGCGTCTCGCGCAGCTTCGCTCCGAAATTCGGAATTCGAGAAGACCCCGTCTGCGGTTCGGGACATTGTCACATCGCTCCGTATTGGTCGCGGCGACTCGGCAAGAAGGAAATTGTCGCGTATCAAGCGTCGGATCGCGGCGGGACGCTATACTGCCGCGTCGAGGGCGACGTCGTCTATCTTTCGGGCGCCGCCGTGCTCTTTTCCGTCGGCGAGATTTTTGTCGAATCGTAAGAGTCGGAACGTTTCGCGTAGAGCTGCGTTTTCTCGATAATTCGAACGGAACCCAGTCGTATGAAATATATTGCGAGGTATGCGACGCCCCTTGGCGAGGCGACGTTGGCAAGCGACGACGAGCGTTTGATTGGATTTTGGTTCGACGGTCAAAAGTACGACAGAGACGCGCTGACCGGCGAGGAGATTTGCGAGAAGACGACGCCCGTCTTAGACGCCGCGAGGCGGTGGCTTGACGTCTATTTTTCCGGGAAGAATCCGGGGAGTCCCCCGCCGATGGTCGTCGAGGGATCGCGTTTTAAGCGGCTGGTCGTCGAACTCATGACGACGATACCCTACGGGCGCGTCGCGACCTACGGGTCGCTTGCGTCGGCGGTCGCGTCACGCATGGGGCGCGATCGGACTTCGGCGCGCGCGGTCGGCGGCGCGGTCGGGCGCAATCCGCTATCGATATTTGTCCCATGCCATCGCGTCGTCGGATCCGACGGACGGTTAACAGGTTACGCCGGCGGACTTGAGCGTAAGGTTTGGCTTCTTGATTTGGAGG
>CAMZHY010000033.1 GCA_947307005.1 uncultured Planctomycetaceae bacterium | reverse complement strand
TTTGATATTTCTAAGAACGGATATTTTGAATGGAATATTTATGGACTTTTTTTATTGTTTGTCATAGTATTTACCTGATTGCCATAGGATTTTTTTTAGGATATATCCCTATTGATTTGGAGAATTATTTGATGTGTCATGTTTTAGAATCTCTCGTATTTTCATTCTTACTAATTGTCTTGTACATAATCGGGGTTATAAAATTAGTAAATGAATTTCTTCGCCCTTCTTTTTTTATGGTTTTTGTTGTATACATCTACTTGAACTATAAGTACTTATTAGTTGTTTCTTCACTTTAATGTTACTCAAATTGCAAATAGTAGTTCAATGTATAGTGTCTAACTGAAGCTCTAAACGCTATATGTAAAATCAAGCATATTTTGACCTAGGAACGTTTTTTTGATCTTTTTCACGATTATTTTACTTTGTTTTTCGTAGCGTTTATTGCTAAAAACAGCTTCGAGGCAATCGTTGACGATTACGTTTTGAAATATCATTTTTGCGATACTATTCAGATCATTTGCAAACGGCAACAATTATTTGCTCATCCCTTTTGGCAAGGAGGATCAATTACAGAAAGCGAGAACGCTTTCGGGCTTTCCTTGTAAAGCTAGGCAGATAGATTCAAAGGCCGAATGTCCGCGCTTTTTCCCCGTTGCGGTATAGGACAAAACGTTTGCGAAGTCCGTAGCTTGCGCTACAGTTCGGAAGCAACCGGCGATCTTCGTTTTAACCTTGAAAATGCGACATGACCTTTCGCCTTCATTGTTGTCGAAGGGAACGAAAAAGTCGTTGAAGAATTGGCAAACGGCGTCGTTGAGTTTTTGAGACGTTCAATTAGAGCTAGGTCTTCCATTTCTTGAATAAAGAGTCGCGTGAGGCTTTCATTTTCCAAAAATATGAACCTCACGCGACTCTTAAGCACTTTATAGGAGCAACTGGAACCGCGACTTTTTGCCATGCGAACGACAATTAGAGGCGTCTCAAACGTCGCCGCCCTACTTTTTTCTACTTATTGACCTTAACGACGCGGAACCCGACGTCGCGCGGCTTGAAGTATTCGTGGAACGCGCGGAGTTTGTTCGCTTTTTCCGCAGGCGTCGTCCACGAGCCGCCTCCCGCGATCTTCTTGGTTCGCGTCGAGCCGCTTACGACTTCGTTCGTTTCCGTATTGACGACTTCTCGAGTTTCAACGACTTCGGAATTTGTCCATTCGGCGACGTTTCCGGCGACGTCGTAGAGCCCGAAGGGGTTCGGGGCGTAAGAGGCGACGGGCGCGGAGACGCGGGAGCGGTCGTCGCGGCTCCAGTCGCAGGGGCGCCAGCCGGGGAGCGTGTCGACGCGTCCGGTCCAGCCGAAGGGGGAAATCTTGGCGTAGGTGGAATCGGCGAGGTTCTCAAAGCGCGAATAATCGGCGTCGGCGGCGCCGAACCAGAATTCGGTCGTCGCTCCGGCGTTCGCGAAAGCGCGCCGCTCCGTTTCGGTGGGAAGACGATATTCGTCGCCCGTCTTCTCGGAGAGCCATTCGCAGAATTTCACCGCGTCGTTCCACGAAACGCGGACGACCGGCTGACGGTCGCGACACAGGAGCCAGCCGCGTTCGCCCGGGCTGAACTGGATGAAGTCGGCGTATTCGATTCCCGCGTTGAATTCCGGGTCGAAGACGCGATACTGCGCGTTCGTGATTTCCGTCGTTCCGACGCTCAGGTTCGTTCCGGGGATCGAAACGAGCTCAAGCGTCTCGCCGTCGCCAAGTTCGACGGTTTCGCGAATCGGCTCCGCGTCGGCGTCGGGCGCGGCGACGCTGAAATCGAGGTCGGCGTTGCGCGCCGTCGAGAATCTCACACGGAGCGGCGAATCGTCGAGCGGCTTTCCGACGGTCGACGCGTTCGGGTCGTCGTCGAGGGGCAGGGCGCTCGGCGCGTAGAGGTCGCGGAGTTCTTCGCGGCGCTTCCACTGCGAATCGACGAGCTTCGGATTGTCGCTCTTTAACATTTCGCCCCAGTTTCCGAAATACGGCGCGTTGAGGTCGATCCACGTATAGAGCGTCTCCCACGACTGCGGATCGAGTTCGACGCCGAAATGTCCCGCCTCGAGCATCGTCGTCAACTGCTGAACGTCGGCGCTAAACTCGCACGGGAGGTGCGTCTGCATCTGGCTTTCTTTCGTCGGCATAATCACATGGCGGCGAAGCTGATAGTACGCGTTGGAGACGGGCGACTTCGCGGCGATGTAGTTGCCCTTTTCGAGCGTCGGCTTGGCGGGTTGACGCGTTAGGTTCGGGAGCCGTTCGAGCGCATAGGTCTCGCCGGGACGCTCTTCCTTCGACCAGACGCCCGCGTCGACCTTGCCCTCGGCGATCAACTTTTCGACCGCCGGACTATTCTCCTGATGACATTCGACGCAATATTTGTCGAGAATCGGCTGAATTTCACGCTCGAAGGAGAATCCTCGCGTCGGGCCGTAGAAGGGCGTGAGTTCGACGGGCGAGCTTTGCGACGCGAGCGACCTTGGATTCGTCGGCGACGTCGAGTTCTGCGGTTCGTGGCATCCGACGCACGAGACCGTTTCGCCCGGGAGCGCCGTGATCCAACTGCGCATGATCTGGAGCGCGCGCCCGTCCTTGTCGAGCGGCTGGATTGAAATCGGGGTGTAGGCCGGCGCTTTGAAGAACGCGGAGCCGTCTTCGTTGACGGGGACGGTTCCGATAATGCGTCGGGGATCCCACGGACCGTCGAGTCCGACGCTGTACGGTTCGGCGCCCATGCCCTGATACGCGAACTCGTAACTGAAGATACGCAGCGACTTAACTTCGCCGCGAGGAACGCCCGCGAGTCCTTCGCCTTCGTAGACGTCGGCGATGAAGAAGTCGGCGGTCGGCGACTGCGGATCGACGCGGTCAGGGAGGACGGGCTGACGCGGGGTCGGACGGAGCGGAATCGGCTCGAGCGTCGCGTTCTGCTCGTCGAGGAGCGGGACGATATTGTCAAAGACGTCGACGAGACAGACGTCCCAGCCGGAGGAGGGAGAGCGTTTGCACGCGACGAGGAAGACCTCGTCCGTGATCGGGAAGGGGTGCAGGAATTTCGGCCAGCTTTGCGCGATCGGCAGGTCGCACGCGATCGGCGAAACTTCTTTTCCGTAGCCCGGAATTCGCTGGACGACGCCCGACGCTTCTTTCCGTCCCTTCGACGGGTCGAAAATAATAAGTTCGCCTTGGCGGTTCAGTTCATGGTGCCCCGTGACGACCCCGACGAACTTCGACGAGTCGCCCGGCAGCGGTCGCGGATAGAAGACCGAGTTCGGCCAGTACGACCCGGAGCCGTAAAGCTCCGACTGGTTCGTTCCGTCCGGGTTCATATGGAACACGATGCGCGAGAACGCGTGCGGAAGGTCGACGTATTCCCAGCGCAGATACATGACGCGCCCGTTGTTGAGAACGACCGGGTTCCAGTCGTGGTCCTGTTCGAGCGTGAGCTGACGGATCGACCCGTCGAGTTCTTTACTGTAAAGGTTGCAGACGTGTCCGCTGCCGTTGATGCACGGCACGCCCGTCATGCTCGCGGTCGAGCAGAAGACGACGCGATCGTCGGGGAGATAACATCCGTCGTAATTGTCAACGTCGGGGTCGTTGATTAGCGGAACGATTTCCGGCGCGAGCTTTTCTTGGTCTTCAGGATTCTCCGCAAGGGGCAGCTCCCAGAGTCGCCAGCGATTGTTCGCCGCCGGGTCGGGGGAGGAGAACATGACCTTCGTCGCGTCGTAATAGAGTTCAAGGTCGCCGACGAACGCGCCGTTTTCCGTCTTGTAGACGAGCGTCGATTCGCCGGTTCGGAAGTTGAAACGGCGTAGCTCGTCGTTATAGCCTGTCGGTGGAATAACGGAGTTGCTATTGTAATTCTCCGGCAGTCCGAGCTGATTTGGGTTGCGTCGGACGTAGAGGAAGGAGTCGAAATCGATTTCGGGATTGTCGAGGAGCGCGTCCTTTTGGAGCTTTGCAAATTCGGCGTGAAGCTCCGCGGCCTGCGCGTCGATTCCGGGGCTCGCGCCGTTTTCGGCGGCGGTCTTGGCGAGGTTGTCGGAGCGCGTTTGAAGTTCGGAAAGACGCGCGGCGTACCACGCGCCGTTGGGGTATTCGTCGAAGTCGTAATTCTCGTCGAACCAGTCGAGCGCGCGCTGGAGCGCTTCGAAGTTGGGCGCGACGTACGCCGGGGGCGTCGCGGCGTCGGCGGCTAATTCGGAACCGAGGAGTATCGCCATATTAAAGACGAGCTGCGTGAAGTTCTTGCGAAACTCGGGCGCCGCGACGTCGTAGAGGGGCGAGACGCGCCACGGGAAGAGAAACGCTCGTATCTTGCGCGAGTCGGGCTCGATCGCGGCGCAGAGGTAGTCGCCGGCCTTTTCTTTCGTCGACGTCGCTAACGAGACGACGTTCGGCGAATGAACGTGAAACGTTTCAAACGCGTGGAACGCGGCGTTCGTGATCCAGATCGGCGACGTTTCCACCCCCGTAAAGACGTTGGCCGCCGTGTTCTTGGGCGCTAAACCCGATTGAGCGCGGTCTTCCCCGAAGGTCACGGGCGTATGTTCCAGTTCGGGGTCAAACCCTAACGGTTTGGCGAGCGCCGCCGCGCCGCCGGCGAGCAGGAACTGGCCTTCGAAACGCTTGAGCCAGTCGAGAACGGGCGTGGAGAAGAGCGCCGACGACTGAACGATTTCGTCCCCTTGGAAAACCCAAAGACGGTCGAATTCGTCGGGCTTCGCCTCCGAGCCGTCGCGACGAACGACGCCCTGATCTGTCGGCGCGAGGAGGACGATATCAGGAACGATTTCGCCCGCAAGCTGCGCGAAAATATCCGATTCCACGCGCATGGGAACGACCGGCGGCTCGTCGAGCAACAACGCGGTTCGCGAAGGCGCCGCGCCCAACGCGGACGCGCCGGCAACCAGCGTCGCGGACGCGACAATCAGCGCTAAAAAGAACGCTCGTTTTAACATCGACATAGAATCGGCTCCTGAATGGCGTTTCGTAAGGTCTGCAAGGAGAGGTCGGTCGCCGTCAGATTTGGCGACGACCGACGGAGCGTAAAAAGCGCGACTAACTATTTAATTTCGTCCGCGTAATATTTCCTCAGCGCTTCTTTCACGACGGAGGGGAAGTCGGTCGCAAAGGACGCGACGCCCGCGTCTAGAAGCGGATAATACGACGATTCGCGGTCGCCGTTCGTCCACGTGATGACCTCAAACGTGATTCCGCGCTTGCGACATTCCACGCCGACTCTGTGCAGAACGTCGAGCGTCGGCTTGACGTTCAGCGCGCCGTCGACCGTAACGTGGACCTGCACGTAATCGAGTCCGTAGAATCCCGCGTCGCGAATCGCGTTGAAGCGTTCTTCGAGGTTTTCGGGCGTTCCCGACCACGTCGTCGGCATCCAGATCAGCGACTTTGCGTGGGGCGCGAGCTTCTTCCATTCGGCAAGCGGCTTGACGTCGGGACCGGTGAGGAAAATCTGCGGATGAACTTCGCGCGTCTCGTCCGCGAAGCGTTTGAGGTCGATCTGCTTGATATCGCAGAAGATGATTCGCGTCCGGTCTTTTTTGAGTTCTTCGACGATCTCTTTGAGCGTCACGACGCGCTGACCTTTGAACTCTTCGCCCTTATAGGCGCCGACGTCGAGTTTCTGCAACTCTTCAAGAGTCACGTCTTTAACGCCCATTTTCTTAACGTCGTCGGGCGCGTCGGGGATAATGCGCGAGAAATTGTTGTCGTGGAAGGAGACGAAAACGCCGTCCTTTGTCATGCAGATATCCGCTTCGGGGGAGATACCGCTCGCCCATGCGAGTTTGAAGGTCTCGAGCGTTCCTTCGGGCGCCTCGTTTCCCATTCCGCGATGACCCATAATAACGAACTCGTCGATCGGGATATTGTCGCGAACGTTCCAGTCGTCGGGCGTTTCGGCGTAGAAGTCGTCGAGCGCCTTGAGCGCGACGTCCATTCTGTCGGCGCCGAAGCCCATCGCGCCGTTTTCGAGGAGTTCTTTGAAGAGCGCGTAGTCGGTTTTAGCGTCGGGGCAGGTTTTCGTCGGCCACGGCATCGCTTGAAATTCGATTCCGCGCCGGCGAAGCTCGTCGCCATGCGAACGAATGAACGCCGGCGTCGGGCTGAGTTGTCCCGACGCGTCGCGCGTGACGTGGAGGTGGAAACGGTTGATTCCGCGGAAATCCTTCTCACGGAGCGTCTTGAAGCGCGCTTCGAGCTGCTCGTCGTTCATGACGCCGAGCCCCATCCAGAGCGTTCCGTCGGCGTTCGGACAGATTTCGGACCATTCGGCGAGGAGGTCTTCGTTGTTGGTCGTGAGCGTGACCTGGAACCGCACGTCGTAGATCGCTTCCGCGAGTTTCTTGAGATCGACCGTCTTCACGTCGATCACGACGTGACGCCATGGATCCTTTTTCAACTCGTCGACGATCTCCTCGATCGACGCGATTTTCGCGCCCTTATACTGCTCGACGCTCTCTTTATCCTTCGCGTTCTTGATAAGATATTCGCTGATATCGAGCGCGCGCACTTCGTCGTAGGTCAAGTCGGAGACGCCCTTCTTTTTGAATTCGTCGTCCGCGTTGGGGAGAATCCGCGCGAAATTGCCGTCGTGAAACATCACGATACGACCGTCTTTCGTCTGGCGAACGTCGACCTCGGGGACGCAGCCCAGACTCCAAGAGTAAACGAGCGACGCGATGCAATTCTCAGGCGCAAGGTCGCCCGCGCCGCGGTGCGCGATTACCGTGATCGTATTGCGCGGCTTATTGCGAACGGTCCAAAGCGCGTCGGCGCCTTGAGTCGTCGCGAAGGAGAAAAACGTCGCGGCAAGCAACGTCAGCGCGACGACTAAACCTTTTAAATGTCTCATGATATTTACTCTCTGGACGAACAACCGTCGTGATTTTACGAAGGTTGCGCTTCTGACGCTGTGTTTAACGACAATGAAACGTTCCTCGCGGAGACGTTTCTCGAGAAGTTCATCGTTAAATATACAGGGCGTCGTTTCAGAATCAATTAAAAACGCCGCTTCCATCCGTAAAATCGATCGAAAACGGCGTTTTTGCGTTTAGCGACGACGCGCGGCGCGACAAGCGTTCGTTAGTCGCTCCGAACTTCCGCTTCGTAGATTCCCCAGTCTCGGTACTCTTCAGGAAGATCGAAGACCGTTTTGCCGTCGATTTCGACGCGTTCCGCAATTCCAGGGTTATCTTGCGTGAACGTGTCCCACGCCGTTTTTAGATTTTCAACGCGCGGAATTTCGAGGGGGAGAAAAATTTCAGCGTACTTTTCCACTTCGGAGGAGGAAATTGTCACGATGTTGTATTTGTCGAGCATGATTTCGTCCCGCGTTTGGAATCCGAAACCGAACGCGCTTAATCCGTCGTTGATTAGCAGGTCGCCGGAGCGACGCAAAATTGCAAAGGATTCTTCCGGAGGGAGGTCGTCGATATAGTAAACGCGCCTGTGGAACGTTTCAACGACGCCGGGTCTCTTGGGGACTTCCTCGTCGCGATTGACGGGAAGTTCGAGAAAAAAGAATCCGCGCTTGTCGCGGTTGAGGACGATGAAAAACTTGAAGACGTCGAGCAGTTTTTCCGCGTCGACGTTGGCGACGATTCTTCCGTCGAGGATTTCGTAGCCCTCCGACAATTCTTCGGGAAAGGGAACGCGGCAACCTTGAACCATGTTTAGCATATTAAACCCCTCTTTTGGCGCCGACTCGATCGTTCAAGATCGCGCCGTTTGAAGTCGTAGACGATTTCGTTTATAATAGTACTGTTTCCGCGTTGAGTTATCAACGCCGCGTTCAAATTTGCGCGAGGTTGCCTCTATGAAAAAAGTGTTAAATTGGTCGTTTTTTATCGCCGTCGCGTTCGCGTTTGTCGCGGCGTCTTTTTCCCGCGCGGTCGCGGAAGACGTCGTCGTCGACGGGAAAGCGTATCGCAAGATTTCCGTCGAAGAGTATCGCGACAAGATGAAGGGCGGGTGGATCGGACAGATCGCCGGCGTCTGCTGGGGCGCTCCGACGGAATTCAAATATTGCGGGCGAATCATCCCCGAAGGGGACATGCCGAAGTGGACCCCCGACATGATCAACAACGCGTTCGGTCAGGACGACCTTTACGTCGAGATGACGTTCCTTCGCTCGATGGAGGAGCACGGTCTTGACGTTTCGATTCGTCAGGCGGGGATCGATTTCGCGAACAGCGAATATCCGCTGTGGCACGCGAACGTCTGCGGACGCAAGAATCTGCGCTGCGGAATCGCGCCGCCGAATTCGAGCCGCCCCGAGTTCAGTCATTGCGCGGACGACATCGACTATCAGATCGAATCGGACTTCTCCGGGCTGATTTCTCCCGGTCTCCCGAACAACGCGGTTCTGATGGGCGAGAAGTTCGGACGTCTCATGAATTACGGGGACGGGATGTACGCGGGGCAGTTTGTCGGCGCGCTTTACGCGGAGGCGTTCTTTGAATCGGACGTCGAAAAGATTATCGAGGCCGCGCTCAAAGCGATTCCGAGCGAATCGGGCTACGCGCAGATGGTTCGCGACGTCGTCGGCTGGAAGAAGGAGTTCCCCGACGACTGGGAAGCGTGCTGGAATAAGATCAACGAGAAATACCAGCTCAATCCCGAATATCGCAAATGGTCCTGCTCCGGAACAACGAGCGACTTCAATATCGACGTGAAGATCAACGGCGCGTACATCCTCGTCGGGCTCCTCTACGGCGACGGCGATCTTGACAAGACGATCGTGATTTCGACGCGATGCGGTCAGGACTCCGACTGCAACCCGTCGAGCGCCGGAGGCGTTCTCTTCACGACCGTCGGCTTCAAAGCGCTCCCCGACCGCTTCTCGAAAGAACTCGACGAAACGCGCGTCTTCAGCCACACGGCGTACAACTTCCCCGCGCTCCTCGACGTCTGCGAAAAGCTCGCGATTCAAGCGATCGAGCGCGAAGGCGGCATGGTCAAAGAGGAGAACGGCGAACGCTTCTTCTACATTCCGCGAACGGAGATCGTCCCGAGCGTCCTGACGTCCTGCGCCAATCCCGTCGATAAGCCCGACGAATCGGCGAACGGCCGTTATTCCGAAGAGGAACTCAAGCAGATACGGTTCCGCGAATATACCGACGAGGAAATTTTAGACAAAAATTTCGCGGGCTTCCGCGCGTCGCACATGGGGCCGGACATGTCGCCGGGATTCCGCGAGGAGTATCGCGGCAAGAAGGACGTCTTCATGACGCACCCGGAAAACCGCGAGGTCGGCGCCGTTCTGTCGAAGGTCGTCACGCCGAAGAAGGGCGACGTCCTCTATTTGAACGTCGCGAACCATGAGAACGGCGATCAGCTTGGCGATTTCACGCTGCAGATCAAGGCGAACGGCAAGCTCCTGAAAGAAGAGACCGTGTCCAAAGAGACGGTTGGCGACGACGGATGGCTCTGGGTCGAAGTCCCGTTGGACGACTACGTTGGAACTCCGACGGTTCTTGAGATCGTCAATCAGCCGAACGGCTGGAGCTGGGAAGCCGCGTATTTCAGCGTGATCGGAATTGACAAGCCGAATATGTGCGAAGCGCCGTAAATCGCTCCGCCGTCGTAGCGGCGACGCAAAGAATTACGGGACGGACGCTCGTCTGGCGCGGGGTCCGTCCCTCTTGTCTGTTCTTGCGCCAAGACGTCCTTCTAAAACGCGAGATTCGCAGGGAGACGCATGAAAAAACTGTTGTTAATCGCAGGCGTCGCGTTTATTTTCGCCTGCGTTTTATCTCTTTTATACGCCGGTTTAAATCTTTACGGCTACTATCACGCGCTCGACGGATCGCCGGATTTTTACGCCAGATTGCATCGAAGAGCGGTTGTTTGGGGCGGCGCCGGAATCGCTCTCGCGGCGCTCGGGACGGCGTGCATGGCGATTTACTCCAAGATGTGAGTTCATCTTGTTCCGACGCGACGATTGATTGTCAAGCGTTATGGCGCGTTAGTTTGTCGGCGGTTCTCTTTCAATATAATCTTTGAACGACTGCGTTGTCGCCCATATCGAACGATTCTTAGCTCCTTTTCTCGCAAGCATGTTTGCTTCTTGGAGTTTGACGACTATCTTTTTGACGCCGCTCAGGCTAAGCGAACATGCTTCTGCCGCTTCCTGAAGCGTCGCGTTTGGATGGTCGTTCAGATATAGGAGAATTCCGCGCTGGTTACGCGTTAGTTTCCCAAAAGCGGAGTCATGTAATCGTCTTGAACGAACGAAGTCTGGTTCGTATCCAAACGGAAGCGTTACAACGACCAAACCATCTCGAAACGAGAACGCTCCCCTACCGTACGTTTTGACGATTTGAGGAACTCCATGCCCGCTTTGCTCGGAGAAATCGCAAGTTATAAAGATATTGAACAAACGACGGTTAACCGGTTTGCTTGTTCCTGCAAAAAAACCTTCTTCCGTGAGTCCAAAAGGGAGACCTCCGTACGAAACCACCTCTAGCCGATTATCGTAGACATAAATAGACGGCGGAATTCCTTCCGTCCACGAATTGTGAACGACCGCATTGATCCACGCTTCACGGAAGGACTGCATATCAAAGAGTTGACTTTCCATACGCGCGCCGGTCAAAGAACCGACTTTTTTAGGGAGCGCGATAAGGTTAAAATAATCTAGAACCTGTTGGACAGTAACGAGTAGACTTTGATTTGTGAAAGTCATTCGTTCTGCAACCGACGTTTTGTCGTTTCCTGCAAAGCGCATTGATTTAATGATGATATCATTTTGATCTGAAAGCAAATAAGCGAGGAGATTGAAGCGATTCTCTCTGGAGTATGCTCCAAAGTTATGTAAAAATTCCTTCGTTTCAGCGGCGTGAATTCCCCGTTCCTTGAGAAAACTGATCGTTCCGCCAAAAGTTAGCGACTGATTTTCAGCGGAAATTTGCGTCATCAGATCTGCGTTTCCCGACGCAAGTATTTTTCTTAACAGATCGCCGCCAATTCGTTCGTCAGCCGAGGCTGTCCTGAGGTAGTATCGCCCGTCGCAAGAATAGGGGACGTTTGTCCCCTCCGCGTGAACCTTAATATAAGAACGTCCCGATTCGTCTTGCAATTCGTCAATATCCAAAACAACGCGAGGGTCGAAGAGTTCGATCGCTCTGCTCCTAATATCCAACAACGTCCTTTTTCCGACAATTAACCCTTGAACCTCTCCGTCGTCCTTTACTCCAAAATAGACGGAACCCTCGCCGCTGCGGTTTAACATTGCGGAGAGGGATTTCAACCCTTTATCGAGTTGCGCAAGCCCTTCTTTGAACTCTTGGGTTTCGTTTTCTTGTCCGAGATTCATTCTTCACCTCTTAATTGTAGAGACGCGAGTATAAATTAGTTTACATCGGATTCTACGATAAGTCTACTTTTAAAGTCTACTTTTTGGTAGCCTTTAAAAGATTCTTTTAAGTTTGCCTTTTGTAAACGATCTGTATTGTCGTAACTTATTGGAGTATCGACGGTTGTCAAATTATTTTTTATAGACTAACGTTGAAATAAACGTAAAGTCTACTTTTAAAGTCTACTTTTTGGTAGACTTTAACGATTTGTTCCTCTTGACCTTGCGACAATAATCCATTATTGCGTAACTTACGAGTTTATAAATAAATACGGAAAGTAATCTCTTTCGACGAACGCTGTTTTTGACGTTAAGTCTATTTTTAAAGTCTACTTTTCGGTAGACTTTGACGCGTCGTTCGAATTGTATTTGGCGCTTTCGATTCGCTCCGTCGTTTCTTTGAGAATTTCTGATAAAATTTAGGGAAGTTTTTGGCGAAGGCTCAAAATCGACGCTCTATGTGTACTGGAGAGTGAAATCGTCTTCGTTCGTTACGGAATTAGTCATGTCCTTTGAAATAGAAACCTGTTCGCCTGAATCGGAGCTGGACGCGTACCGCGACTGGTTCGAACGTTGGCGAAAGTTCCTCCCTTGGGAGACGAAAAGGGAGCGAGTCGTCGGGCGCCTCGACCGATTGAGTCGGCGATATCGCGAGCCGTTCGATCCGCGCGTCGTGACGCTTGACGAGAAGTCGCCCCTCTTTCAGAGGCTTCTCTACTGCTTGGCGTATCACTGGGTCAGGATGAAGAACGCGCCGCCGGTCGACGACGAGGCGACGGTCCGTTCTCTTGAGGCGGAGGGGCGCGGCGGTTCGAATCCCCTCTGCGATTTGACGCTGGTCGACGCGCTCCTTGCGGAAATTCATGAGAATCGAACGCTGGCGAAGACGTATCTCGAACGGCGCTTCGGCGGGTTCGCCATTAAGACGGCGCGGCGGATGGGGTTGCAAATCATGACGAATTTAGACGAATGCGATTGGTGGCTCAACGCGTATTACTCGATGGTCGGGCTCAACGGTCGCAAGTCGACGCTCGCCGCGTACGCGGGTCGCGCCGGGATTGGAACGTGGATCAGACGCGTCGTTTATTCGACGAACCGTCCGAACGCCGACCCGGAGACGTTGCAGTCGGAGCTAGACCGCGACGAATCGCAAGACGCGTTCTCGAACGCGGCGCGGACCGTCCCGGTTTCTCCTTCGCGCGAGGCGGAGATCGCCGAGTTTAGCGCGGCGCTGGAGACGTTCTGGCGCGAACGCTCGCCCCTTGAAAAGACGCTCCTTCTCTATTGGAACGATAAGACGCCGAAGCGCTTCGTCCGCGCGTTGAACACGGAGAATTTCGACGGTATTTGGGAGATTCCCGCCGACGACGTTCGCGAAGCGTACAAGATTTGCGGGGTCGGATTGAAATCAAAGAGTTTCGTTCTCGAACTCGTCGCGACGCGCAAAGAGTTTCTCAAGAAATTCGAAATCGACGAACGCGACGCGAAGACGTTCCTGCCCCTGTATTGGAGTCGACTCGACGAGCTGTCGCGTCAGGATCCGCTCGGCGAAGAAGAACTCGTCGCCGAAGTTCAACGGCGATTCGCCGCCTAGCGCTTGCGTTTTCCCGTTTCGCTCCCTCCGAACAACAATTCCCGAGCCGCGAAATCGCGCGGTTGCAAAAGGGCTTGTCACATGACCTCGTTCAACGACCACGACCGTAAGGACGTCCCGTCTCCAACGACGGCGTCTCCCGAAGAGCTTGAGGAGCTCGACCGCTTCGACTGCGGTATTCTAACGCCTGAAGAGCGCGGGCGGTTTCTTGCGAAACTTTACGCGGACGGCGAGAAGCGTCGGTCCCTTTCCGAAATGTTTGAACTTGAACTCCTCCGTCGTCCCGAGATGGACGAGCTCCAAGACGCGCCGGCGGGGTCGGACGACGTTCAGACGCGCTCCGCAGGGTTGAGGCCGCGATGGCGCGAGAACCCGCGCGTCTTGAAGGCGCTCCTGACGGTTTCCGCGTCGATTTGCGTCGTATGCGTTCTCTACGCGCTGCGTCCCGCCTCCGCGCCGATCGACGTCGGACGACGCGAGAACGTTCAGACCGCGACGGACGCTCCGAGCGCGACCGCGCAAAAAAAGGTCGACAAGGCGTCCGAACGTCTTAGGGCGGCAAAGAACGCCGTCGACGTCGAGGAGGAAGAGAGCGCGCCCGCCGAAAGCGTGTTCCAAGCGCTCGACGATTCCTCAGCCGACGAGTTTTCCGCGTTAGAAACCGACTCCGACGCCGTCATGGCGCTTTCCGAAGAGCGGGCGAACGACGTCGCGTCGCGTCCAACCGGACCGTTCGACGTCAATAAGAAAGTTGTTCCGTCGCAAACGAACGGTTTCGTCGAGCATGACGGAGCGGGCGTTGGCGTCATGGGCGGCGGTATGGGCGGAGCCATGAGCGGCGGTATGGGGGGCGGTATGGGAACGTCGGCGGGCGTCGACGACGGGTCGGCCA
>CAMZHY010000032.1 GCA_947307005.1 uncultured Planctomycetaceae bacterium | reverse complement strand
AGAGGACGAATTACAGGAAATCCGCTATCGTTGAAAACGTTCGAGGTCGCGTCGTAGTCGATGTAGACAATCTCCGGCGGAACTTCCGACGGAGTCCAGAAGAGACGACCGTGTTTTTTTACAAGGCGACTGCGCATCAGCGGATGACGCGCCATCAGGGACTGGAACGCCCGTCTGGCAATCTCGCGATTGAGCGCCCCGCGAAAATGAAGTTGGATAACGGGTTCCATCGGAAACTGAGGCGAATCGTCCGCCAGCATATACTCTTCGAAGAGAGCAAGCGGTTCAAAAGTAAATTCACCTTTCGCCTGGGAGCTCGTCTCGTCGTTCCGTCGGTCCTTCGCCCCGTTTTCCAACATTGTCGCGTTCCTCACTTACGTCTCGGCGACGACGCGTCGCCAGACCGATTAGGACCTCTGAATTGAATCGGACTCGGCGTCCCATTCGAAATATCGATCAAAAAATTCCGACGACGCGTCGACAAAAAGCGCGGCGCCTCCATCGGCGGACGTTTCGCCGCGCAATTCGTCCGACGTCCAAGTCGTCTGAAGCGTCGACTCGCGCCCCCGAGCAATGGATACGACGACGATCTGAGCGTCTCGCGGCGCGCGCGCTCGCGCGCCGCCAAGAAGTTCTTCGAGTCGATCTTCATTCGTTTCAACGGCGACGGCGAGACGCGAAAACGCGCCGAGGACCGAACCCCCGCCGAGAATCTCGTTCCATTCGTCGCGACGTTCAATCTCGCCCGACTCGTCAACCTCGTCGGCGTTAAGCGTAAAAAGGAGGCGCGAATCGGCGACGGACCATTCTTTCACCAGCGTCGCGGCGAAAGAAACGGCTTTTTCGACAAGTCGTCGAAGTTCAGGATCGCGTTCGTTTTTCCGGGACGCTTCGCGAGGCGACGCGTAAAGGTCGAGGACGAGAATGATCGTCCGCGTATGGCGTTTCGCAAACTCGCGCGACTGGAGGCGATTGCGTTTCGCCGTCGCGCGCCAAGCGATCATCCGACTCGAATCGCCGGGACGCCAGTCTCGAATTGAGACCGTCTCGTCGGGCGCGCGCGAAGTTTGACTCGTCGCAACGCTCGCTTCCTGCGTCAAGCTACCGGCGTATACGTCCCACTCGCCGGTAAGAACGCCCGTTCTCGGAAGCGCTAAAACCGTCGCCGACGCGGGAATAACGCGCGAGCTTCGATAAAAACCGCAAGGAAAACGCGTTGATATCGTCAACGCCTTGAGTTTCCGACGCCCGCGACGCGTCATAACGCCGACGTAATACTCTTTAAGCTTTTCCGTCGTCTTAATCGCCGGAAAGTACACGACGGGGCGAATCGTCGCGGCGCCGTCGGCGACGGCGCTCGGAAGGAACTCGGAGTCTCTTTGATCCTCGTCGGAAGAATCGGCCCTATTCTTATCGGAAAAAAACTTCCGCCCCTGCCGTATTTTCTCTTTTTTTCTCATTTTTCGGGCGTTCAGAGTTCTCTCTTTGCGCTTAGCAACCTCCCGTTTCTTTGAGAGTTCTTCAGGAACATCAAACCAAGGACTCTCTTCTTCCCATTCGTCCTCGACGACAATCGACCACGCGGGAGAACGCCGTCCCGTTCCGTCTAATTCTATCTCGACATAAAAAGGCTCGCCCGCGTAAATTACGTCGGGAAGTTTGCGTTTTACGACAAGCTTCTTGAGAGAGAGCGCGCCCCAGAAGTAATCGACGATTAGAAATCCGAGAAAGAACGCGCCGAGCGCAAGCAAAAGATTCACGCCGCGCGCCGCCGCGCTGAAAATAAGCAGTCCAGCCGCCGCGAGGATCGCCACCCCGTCTTGAACGAGAACTGTCTTTGTTTTCCCCCTGAGAGGCTTGTTTTTCCCGATTTTTTCCCCCGAAGACGCGTCGGACGGCGAACGACGCGGCGAACGTTTTAGACGGCGGAGCGTTTCTGAAATGAACCCCATGCGGCCAACCCTTTCTTTCAATTCGGAAAACCGTCGACGACAATTCGCGTTTCTTTCGACGACTGCGCGTAAAAAGGGAAACGCTCAAGACTAGCGCCCTGCGGGGACGACGGCGGCGAGAATGCGACAAATCGCGTCGGCGAGCTTATCCGCCGCATTGAGTTCCTCTTCTTTGATTTTACACACGTCGACAAGCGCCGACGGCTTCTTGAGCGTCGCGCCGACAAGCGCGCCAAGGGAACGCGCAAAGGTTTGGTTGTTCCTCACGACATTCGCCGCCTCGCGACTTGTTTGTCGCGACGCGACGTCGTAAATAATCCGAAGCGGCATGAAAGGCGCGCCCGCCTGAACGCAAACCTCGGCGACCGCCAACGTCGAATGATCGTAAGCGGCGATTCCGTCGCGTTGTCGAGCGGTTGGTTTTTCCGCGTCAAGACTCAAAAGCGCACCCGATTGGAAGGTCGCCGTAAACTCCAAGAACGGATTTGGGACTGTTTTTTTTCCCATATCGGAAACGTCGGACATGGGGTCCGATTCTTGGTTTGAAACTGTCTGCGGAAGATTGTCGCTCAAAGTTTCGGACGACGTTGGAGGAGATTCCGACGAGCGTTCGGCGTCGTCCGTCTTTTCCGTCGAAATCGCCAGCCTGCGCAAATCAACGATAGAACAGTCGGCAGCGACAAGACGGTCGGGCGCGAAAAGAGAAAAAGACTTGAGCGACGGCGAGACGCTGCGAGCGAAGCCGATCGACGCGACTCTTGCGGGATGAAACGCTTGCAAAAGCGCCTCGGTTCCTCGACGCGCCGCATCGAGGCCTTCGCCGGTTTGAACAATCGCGATTCTGCGTCCTTTCCAAGCGCCGAAGTAGTATTTAAACGAGTTCCCTTTGGAAGAATTCGGGGTTCCCATCTTATCCAAAAGACCGACGATCTCTCGCTTGGTCGCGACGACGACTCCAAGATCGACCCCTGCGGCGACAATGCGATCCTTTGACGAACTTCCCTTGAAAGAATCTTTAAAAAGAACGCCCTCGTAGTCGCCGAGGTCGCCGGACTCCACGCGCGACTTGACCTCGTCGACAACCATCTGCTGGGCGCGCGTCATCGTCTGAGAGGCGAGCCATTCGATTACGTAACGTGAGAAAAACGGGGACGGCATTTCGAATCGACGCTCCGGACTCTCTGGATAAATACGAGGCGGTTCGACGTTTAAGAACGAGCAAAATCCGATTGCGAAAGCTTGTAAACTTCGTCGACGACGTCTTGAATCGATTTATTCTCCGTATCGACGACAAACGTCGCAGCGGCGCGGTAGAACGGTTCGCGAGCGGCGAGGACGCTCGAAATTTCTTCGATCGGCGACTTCGCCTCGGTAAGGGACGGTCGACGCGACGCCGTGGTCTCGTCCCGCGTCATGCGACGCGCGATCGTCTCGACGGACGCGGTCAGCCAGAAAACGACTGAACGCGATTTCATGACAAGACGCGTTTCTTCGCGCAACGGCGCCCCGCCTCCCGTCGAAACGATCAGCGGTTCGGGGACGATGAGGTATTCGGCGACAACCGCCGCCTCTAAATCGCGAAAACGCGGCTCGCCGTCCTCTGAAAAAATTCGGGCAATCGACTTGCCCGCCCGCTCTTCAATCGCAACGTCCGTGTCGACCGTCGGGACGCGCATGAGTTCGGAAAGGCGCCTCGCAACGGTCGTCTTTCCCGTCGCCCTATAACCGATAAGGGTGATTTTCGAAGTCATCGTTCCGAGACGTCTTTTACGCAAACCTTTAAAACAAATCCCGTCGGTCGAACTCTTAACGCGTAAGACGGCCAACGGGAGAAATGTCGATCAAACGGAGCTGGTTTGTCGAATCATTCAATTTTGGAATTGTCTCGACGCACAAAGTCGGCGAAAGCGGCGAGAATCTGATTCGTAATCTTACCCGGCTTGCCGTCGCCAATCTCGCGACCGTCGACCGCGACGACGGGAATCAGTTCGGCGGCGCTTCCCGTAAGGAAGCATTCGTCGGCTGTGTAGACGTCGTGACGCGTAAACGCGGCTTCGACGCATTCCAGCCCGAGTTCTTGACAGATCTCAATCACGACGTTCCGAGTCACGCCCTCAAGGATGCAGGCGTCGATCGGAGGCGTCATGACCTTGCCGTTCTTGATAATAAAGACGTTGTCGCCCGTGCACTCGCAAACGTCTCCCTTATGGTTGAGCATCAGCGCCTCTTCGCAACCCGCGACATGCGCTTCAATCTTCGCCATAATGTTATTGAGGTAGTTCAACGACTTAACGCGCGCGTTCAGGGAGTCGGAAGGATTGCGGATCGTACTCGCCGTAACGATTTTGATACCCTTCTCGTAAAACTCGGCGGGATAAAGCGAGAGAGCCTGCGCAATCACGACTACGGACGGTTTCGGGCAGGAACGAGGATCGATGCCAAGGTTGCCCTCGCCTCGGGAAACAATGAGACGAATGTACGCGTCTGTGAAGTTGTTCGCTTTGACCGTGTCGTTAATCGCCTTAACGACTTCCTGTTTCGTCATAGGAATTTGAATATTGACGGTCTTCGCGGAGTCCCAAAGTCGGTCGATGTGCTGCTTTTCACGGAAAATCTTGCCGTTGTAATAACGAATGCCTTCGAAAATTCCGTCGCCGTACAGAAAACCGTGGTCGAAAACGCTGACCTTCGCGTCTTCTTTGTCAACTAACCGACCGTCCAGAAAAATCTTGATGGACATTATACCGAACCCTTTTTGAACGCCGAACCGACGCGAAATTCAAAGAAAAACGCTCCGTCCAGCTCGATGAATCCGCGTTTCGGCGCGTTGGCGCCTCCTCGCGAGTAAAAATCAAAAATCAATCGCGACCGCGCGCGGCGACGACGTCGGGCGTCGTCCGCAAAGCCTTCGTCCATTCTAATCGCGGGCGGTCAAAATTCAACCTTTCAGCCTAGCGCGGACAAAAAAAAATGAAAAGACCGCGACGCGTCCGTCGAAAACAATCGCGCCTTTAAGCGTTGCGCGTTTCGTCGACAACCTGACCGTCGACAATACGAATCGAACGGTCGGCGTCGCGGGCCTGTCCCATATCGTGCGTAACCATAACGACGGTAAGTTTTTTATCTTGGTTAAGTTTTCTCAAAAGTTCGAGAACGCTCGCCGACGCTTTCGAGTCAAGATTGCCGGTCGGCTCGTCGGCCAGCAGAAGATGCGGATTTGAAATTAACGCGCGCGCGATTGAAGCGCGTTGCATCTCGCCGCCGGAAAGTTCGTTCGGACGATGCTTCAGCCGATGGGAAAGACCGACAAGATCTAGAAGTTCGCTCGCTTCCTTGACGTAACGTCGCCGACGACTCGCATACCGAAAAACGCCGTCCCGAATCATGAGCGGCGAAAGAACGTTTTCGAGAACCGTAAGTTCGGGAAGCAGATGATAGAACTGGAAAATCATCCCGATGAAGTGGTTGCGCAAAACGTCTCGCTGTCCGATCGACAGATTGTCAATACGCTGACCGTCGAAGTAAATCGTGCCGGAATCTGGAACGTCGAGCGTTCCCATCAGGTGTAGAAGCGTGCTTTTCCCCGAACCGCTCTGTCCCACGACGGCAAGGAATTCGCCCTTGCGCGCGGAAAGGTTGACTCCACGAAGAACGGGCACTTTCTTTTTACCCATCGCGTAGCCTTTGTAGAGATTCGAGACGATCATAATATCGCTCTCGGACGCGTTCGCAGACGAAAGATCGCGATTGATCCACGCCGTCGGTTTCGGCGCGTCGACGCGTTCCCTCTCGTCGCTAGGTTCAGACGCCGGAGGCGCGGGGACGTCCGCGGATTCTTCGCGCAAAGTGCGAAGCGTCGGGCTGACGGCGCTCATCGGCGCCGTTTCGCCTTTGACGCCGCGCAGTCGCCGAAGCGCGTCCGCGCGAGTCTGAGATTCGTTCCGCTCCGACGTTTCTTCCGTCGCGCGTTCGTCGATTGAATTCGACGACTCGTCCTCGGACGAGCGTCTACGCAGGGACGCCAATATTTCGGCGTCTTTATTTCTCGCGCTGTCTTTTTGCACTGTCTTCGTCTCTAAATCGTTCTGAAGTCGAATTCTCTTGCCGTCAGTAAAATTAGCCGTCGTTACACGCGAAGCGTGTCAACCGGTTTAAGTCGCGCCGCGCTGAGGGCGGGAAAGACGCTCGCGGCGGCGGCGACGCAAAGCGCTCCGACGTCGATCCAGAAGACAGTCCAAGGATCGACGATCGCGGGCACTTTAGTAAACATATAGATCGTCGGATCGAAGACTTCGTGCCCCATGAGCCGCGAAAGAAAATCGGCGATCTCCTGAATATGCGCGATAAACCAAAACGCGAGAAGCATGCCCAGTCCCATTCCGATAACCCCGAGAACAAGCGCGTAGAAGAGGAAAATCTGGAGAATCCCCGAGCCGCTCGCGCCAAGCGATTTCAGAATGCCAACGTCGCGCTTTTTATCAACGACGATCATGTAGAAAATCGCCAGAATGCAGAAGCCGGCCCCCCCGCACGAAAGGAAGAGCACGACGTTTAGCAACGACAACTCCGTCGCGACGGCCGCAAGCGTCGTCGCCTGCTGGTCTTTCCACGTCTCGACGTCAAAGAGTTGCTCGGGAAACTCCTCGCTGGCGCTGATCCTGTCGCGAAGATCTTCGATTCGAACGCCGGGCTTCGCTTTGATGAGAATTTGGGTCGCCATGCGCGTCCCGTCGGGCGCGATCATCCGACGAAGCTGCTGAAGTTTTTCAATCGGCACGTAAACGAACGTGTCGTCGTACTCCGCCATATGGCATTCGTAAAGATCGACAATGGTAAATCGATCGTAAACAATGGAAGGAAGCGAATTTTCCGTAGCCGACGCCAAAAACGAAAGCGTCACGTCGGCGCCGGGAATCGTCGCGAGCGTTTCGCGCATCTCCTCTTTGCCCGTTTCAGGATTCAGATGTTTGCGTCTCAGGCCAGAAATCGTGCCGACGCCGAGAATAACGCCCGTTTCCTGAGTCGTTTCCTTATCAATTTCCGTCTGAAACGCGGCGAATCCGTCGAAGGGCGTGCCGATCAGCGTCCTCGGGACGCTCGGAACGCTGGAAACAAGCTCCTCGCGGGTCGCGTCGGGAACGTCCTCCGCAGCGACGTTTTCCGAATCCTCCGGTTCGGTTTCCGGCAAATCGGAAACGGCGAGAGGATCGCTCGCGTTAGGCGCCTCAGGCGTTTCAAGCGCGGATTCGGGCGTTTGATTTTCCGACTCGTCGTAAACAGGCGCGGTCGGCAGATTGGCAAGAACGGCGGAATACGGGTCGGAACCGTCCTGCGAATCCGTCCCTTCGGCGGCGTTTGCCGCCGCGTAATCGACGACGTTCATGTCGGGCGCCGAATCGGGTTTGCGCGACTTTTCATAAAGTTCGCGACGGCGTTGCTGCTCCTGCCAGCGATATTTCTCGTACTTGGCGTCGGCGCGACGTTTTTTCCAACCGGCCTCGGACAAACGCGGGCGCACCGTTCCATCGTCGCCGAAAAGGGGATTGCGCGTGTCGTAGCCGTCCTCGCGAAGATCAAAAGAAAGCTTGCGTCGGTTCTCAGGGTGCTGGAGATACTGCGAAATCGCGGTGACTTTTTCGTTCGTCGCCGCGTCGACGCCCACGATCTGGACCTGGCGCGTTATCACTTCGCCGCCGTTGTATTCGTAGCTGAGAAGTCCGGGAGTCGCGACGGTCGGGGTCGCCGCTTCGACAAGGTCGCCCGCAATTTTGTAGACGTCCTTAATTCGGGCGTCCACGTCGTCAAACCCTCGAAGACTTGAACGCGAACTAATCGTCACGTCGGAAAGCGCTCCGTGGATTCGATTCTCCATCTCGCGACTAAATCCCAACATGATGGCGTTGACGATCATCATAATAGCGACGCTAATCGCCACGCCGCCGACGCTAAGAAGCGCGATCCGACGCGTCAAAAGATAACGCCATATTAGCAGCAGCTTGTACATAATCCTCCGTCCTCTCCATAGGACGTTCAAAAGCGCGTAATGCGCATGGGGATCGAACCCGCCAAGCGGATTGTTTTTCAGGTCTCCGCGCGTTAGGAATTTCCGTCGGAAGTCGGAGACTTCGCCCCTTGTTGGACGAAGTCTCCGCAACGACGACAAATCATTCAAAAACTTCCGGTTTGAGGAGCGGGAAGAGAATGACCTCGCGAATGCTCGTCGTGTTCGTGAGCATCATGCAAAGACGGTCGATTCCAATGCCAAGACCGCCGGCGGGCGGCATCGCGTAGCGAAGCGCGCGGATGAAGTCGTGATCCATCTTCGCCATGGAATCTTCCTCCGCCTGTCCTTCAAGCTGACGTCTGAAGAGGCGCTCTTGGAGGTCTGGATCGTTGAGTTCCGTATAGGCGTTCGCAAGTTCGCAGCCGCGAACGAAAAGTTCAAATCGTTCGGCGACGTTGGGGTTGGACCGCTTGCGTTTCGTAAGGGGACAGATGCTCGCGGGATAGTCCGTAATGAAGACGGGACCGACGAGCGCGTCTTCGACCTTTTCTTCGAAGACGTCGTTTCGAACAACGTCGACATGTTTTTTGTCGACGTCTTCAATCCCAATTTCTTTCGCGTACGCGACGATCGCCGCGTCGTCGTAAGGATCGACGCCGGTATGTTCCGCGAGCGCCTCAAAATAGGGCTTGCGTTGGAACGGCGGCGTAAAATCGATATCTTGACCGCCCCACGGGACGACAAAGCCCTGACCCGTCGCTTTAATCGCGTTGCAAATAATCTTCTCGGTGATATCCATCATGGAGTTGTAATCGCCGTACGCCTGATACAGTTCCATGAGGGTAAATTCGGGATTGTGCGTCTGGTCGATTCCTTCGTTGCGATAGACGCGTCCAATTTCAAAAACGCGCTCCATGCCGCCGACGAGGAGGCGCTTGAGATGAAGCTCAAGCGCAATACGCATGTAAAGGTCGATTCCAAGCGCATTGTGACGCGTAATGAACGGTTTGGCGGCGGCGCCCCCCGCGACGGCGTGAAGAGTCGGTCCCTCGACCTCGACGAACCCCTCGCCGGCAAGCGTCTGACGAACAGACGCGACGATCTTCGTTCGGTTGAGCATCCGCGTCATCGCTTCGTCGTTGTGCGCAAGGTCGACGTAGCGCATGCGGGAGCGTAGTTCCGGATCGTTGACGCCTTTGAACTTGTCGGGAGGCGTCTCAATGGATTTGCTCAAGAAAGTCAGTCCGGAAGCGAAAATCGTGAGTTCGCCCGTTTGAGTCTTTTTGAATTCCCCGTCGACGCCCACAAGGTCGCCGAGGTCAAAGCAGAGCGCCAGTTCCCAAGCCGCGTCGCCGACCTGATTCTTACCGATAAAGATTTGGATCTCGCCGGTCCAATCCTTGAGGGTCAGAAAGATAAGCTTGCCCTGCTTGCGCTGGAGGACAATGCGACCGGCGACGCGAACCTGCGGTCCGCTCGTCGGAATCTCAACGCGCTCCGGCGCGCCTTCCCACTTCGGCGGAAGCTTGATCGGCTCGCCGACGACAATCTCATTCTCGCGCGCTCGAACGTCGCCGATATAAGATCTATTGTCGAATCGAGCCCCCCAAGGATCGATTCCCATCTCTTCAATTTTGCGCAATTTCTCACGGCGCGCCGCTTCCAAAACGACGCCCGTTCCCGCTGATTCGTTCTTCGCCATTTGACAATCCAACGTCTGAATAATAAAGGGAGGGACGGAGCCCAAACGTCTCGTCGCGACGAGGCCGTCCGCCGCCGAATTTTATAAGGTTCGTCCATTATATACGGTCGGCGACTCTTGCCCAGTCGGAGTCATTGACGCGGCGTCCCGCCTCGGGGGACTCTAGTCAAAAAGGGAAAACGCGTCAAGAAGAAAGACGTAAACGTCCGTCGTGAAACTTGATTTTTAAGACGTTGAAGTTAAAATAGGTTGCGGTTGGCGCCGTCTCTTTGTCCGTTGCGATACGGCGAGCGGACGCCCCGTTTGACTAACGCGCATTGGAACGATCCGCCATGAACGAAGAAATACGCGCTAATTCTGAAACTCCTTCGAACCCCGAAGACGCAAAAGAGTCCGAGGCGGTTTCAAAAAAACGACTCGGCGACGAGGAAGCTAAACGCATGGTCGCCGAAATGTTTGAGGAGTACAAAGACAAACTGCTAAGGATGATTGAAGTCCGTCTCCAACCGGAACTTCGTTCGCGAGTCGACGCGGGCGATATTCTTCAGGAATCGTTTATGGAGGCGTATCGTCAGTTAAAAACAGGCGTGTCGGAACCCAAAGGTTCGCCGCTCGTCTGGTTGCGCCTTATCGTCGGTCAACAGATCGTCGCCAATTATCGAAAGCATTGTCAAACGCAAAAACGCAACGTCGCGCTGGAATTCTCCATCTCCGCGGGACGTACGCAGGCGGATACGACGTCGACGTCGATTTACCTCGTTGGCAAACTAACGTCGCCTTCCCTCGCGGCTCGTCGGCACGAAATGGCGATCAAGATTCGAGACTGTCTAGAGCAGCTCTCCGAGCCGGACCGCGAAATTCTCTCGCTTCGTCATTTCGAGCAGTTGACAAACCGAGAAACGGCGGAAGAACTCAACGTCTCTCCAAACGCGGCGAGCGTCATGTACGTGCGAGCTCTCAAGAAATTTCGCGTTATTCTCGAACGTGAAAATCTCGACGAGCTTCTTCAAAATTGAACGTCTAAAAAGTCCGCGCAACGGAAAACTTATGTCGACAAACAGCGAAAACGACGACGTCGTCCCGCAGGAAAGCGTTTCCGGCGGTTTCTCGGCGACGGGAACCGAGGTCGACCTTGAGGAACTCGCCGATCAGTTCGTCGAGGAATACCGTAAAGGCGGACGACCGTCGGCGGAAGAGTACGCTCGGAAATACCCAGAATTTGCAAACGATATCCTCGATCTCTTTCCCTCGCTGCTGCTCCTCGAAAGAGGGAGCGAAAGCGCAACGCTGGGAAGCGTTTCCGAGGGAATCGGCGTGCGTGGCGAGGCTCCTCCAAAGTTTGAACGACTGAAAAACTTCAGGATCATTCGCGAACTTGGGCGCGGCGGGATGGGAGTCGTCTACGAAGCGTGGGACGAAACGCTCGACCGTCCCGTCGCTCTTAAGGTCATGAAGATTTTCCCCGGCGAAAAAGAGCAAACGATTAGGCGTTTTCAGCGCGAGGCGCGGATCGCCGCAAGACTCCACCATACCAACATCGTCCCTGTTTTCGGCTCCGACACTGTCGACGACCAGTTCTACTACGCGATGCAACTCATCGACGGTGAGAGTCTCGAACAATACCTTCGCCTCAGAGAGAAAGAAGCGTCTCTCGCGTTTGAATCTTCGCGAAAACGAGCGCGAAAGTTTTCGAGCTGGTTCCGCGGTCTTCACAACGCCACGCCAACCGCGCCAATCGAAACGGGAAATTCGCTAAAAGCCTCCGACTCCCAACTGGGCGTTCCCGGAGACGCGTTTGACAGACGCCGTCAGACGACGTTCTTCGAGTTGACGTCAAGCATAGAAAACAACGTCCTCTCTGAGGAATCCTCGGACGTTCCCAACGACTCCGTCAACGAGGGCGCGATTCCCGAGAACGCGACGTTCGCTTCAAGTTCCGTCCTCATGTCGGTCCCAATCTCAAGCGCGAACTACTATCAGCGCGTCGCAGATCTAGGAATTCAAGCGTCAAACGCGCTCAATTACGCACACCGTCACGGAGTCGTTCACCGCGACGTCAAACCGTCGAATCTCATCGTCGACTGCGAGGGTGTTCTCTGGATTACCGATTTCGGATTGGCTCGTTCGACGACGGAAAACGTCTTGACGGAACACGGGCAGCTCGTCGGGACGCTTCGATATCTTGCGCCCGAGGCGCTGGAGGGTCGTTTTTCGGAGCGGTCGGACATTTATTCTCTCGGTTTGACGCTTTACGAACTATTGACTTTTACGCCAGCCTTTGGCGAGTCAAACTACAAAAAACTCTTTGCGCAGGTCTCGGCGGGCTCGCCCGTCAATCCGCGAAAAATCGTCCCGCAAATTCCGCGCGATTTAGAAACGATCATTCTCAAAGCGATCGAGTTCTCGCCCGAAAAACGGTACACGGCGAGCGAAATGGCGGACGATCTCAGAAGGTTCCTTGAGGAACGTCCGATTCGCGCGCGACGCGTTCCCCTATTGGAACAGATATGGCGCTGGAGTCGCCGCAACAAGGCCGTGGCGTCGTTAATTTCCGTCGTATGCGCTCTCGTCGCGCTCATGCTGGTCGTCTCCGTGGTCTTCAACTTCCGATTAAACGCGGAAACAAACAGAGCGAGTAAGAACCTTTTGCTCGCTCTCTACGCCTTTGACGACATATACACAGGGCTCGTCGGTAATTCTGAAAATGGAAAATTGAATCTTTTAGACGATTACGGAGCGATCTACGGCCCCACGAACTTGTCGATCTCGGAAAAGGATGCGAAAGTCCTTGACGAAATGCTCAAGTTCTACGTGCTGTTTGTGGACTCCAACGATGATTCGGAACAAGACCAGACGCTGCGAAGACAAACGGCGCAGGCGTTCTTCCGATCGGGACTCATACGCGTCGCGAGGGGCGACATGGACAGTCTCGGCGCTTTCGATAAATCGTTTTCGTATTACAAGCAGTGCCTTCAGTCGTCTCGATCGCCGATGGAATTCGAGCAAATCGCCTTTGAAACGGCAAGGTTGGTCGCCGAAATCGTCACGACGGCGCCGCCCGATTTCGACGACGCGGAACTCAACGAACGCGCAAAAGTCGCGTTTGACGCGCTGAAAAAAGTTTCTTCCCCCTATGCCTCAGAGCGCGTCGAACGTCTGGAAGCTCGCCTTCACTTCGCGTTTGGACTCCGTTATCTGAGAATGATTCGACGCGGCGGCAAGTCTAGCGAAGATTCGATCGCGTCGCTCTTCTCTGAAATCAAAATTCCTACTCCTTCGTCTCAAGACAGGGAACGCGCTCAACGCCATTTTGATTTCGTCGATCGTTACGTCCAAAAGGACGGCGTTCCGTCGACGCCAGGCGATTTAGAAATGATTACGGGATATTGCGCGGTGCTCGCGATTTGGAATTCCACGCTCCGTCAACCGGAGGCGGCGTTTGAAGCCGTTCGCAAGGGAGTCGACGCAGTAAACGCGTATCAGAGTAGACCGGAGAAAGACGACGCCGTTGCGTTCATTTCGCTCGCAAGACTCAGATACGCAAAAATGCGAACGATCTTTGAGTGTCAAGTTTTCGGTCAAAACAAGGAAATCAACGAGAGCGCGCTCAAAAGTTTTCGCGAGTTGGAAGATGAAATAGTCCGCGATTCACATCACGAAGGAATCCAAAACGCCGATTTATTCGTTTCGGACGTTTTTGGCCGCGTGATTTTCGCTAGACTTGAGGCGTCTCTCGGCGACCTTGAACGCGTCGAACGCCTGCTTGACCAAGCGAACGAAAAAATATCGGAGTTTGAAAAATTTCGATCTCGTCTTGAATTTGCGCCCCTTAAAACGAGAATCGACGCCTTTTACGCCGAACTCTTCATTCATGAAAAACGCTTTGAAGAAGCGGAAGCTCATATCAAGGAGCTCGAGGAACTCTTCAACACGCTGAACGAAGGTTTGGAACGCAGGCTCGCCGAGAATGAAGGTCTGCCCTTAAGCGACGAAGGTCGAGAATACGAGCAGGGTCAGATTGACAAGATTGCGAAACTCGCTTCGAAATTGCGTTCCAGCCTCGAACAGAGCAAAAGCGCGTCCTCCGGCGAGGAATGACGCCGCGCTTACGTCCGTTTTTGTCGAAAAACGCAATTAACTCTTTCTTTCCTTCTTTATTTCTTCGTTCAAAGACGATGGAGACGCCCGTCTTCCTAAAGAGGACGGTTGCGCGGGTCGTTTCGATAATGTCTAACGTGAATTTTTTGTCAATTCCAATCGAAAAACGGAAATATCGTTTAATCGCAGTTCCATTTTGACCGATAAAACGGACTAACAGGAGGATTGTACGCCGCAGACCTTTTAGGATCGTTCTTTTCGAACGAACCCGCAAAGCCGTCGAAGGCGTCATTGATGATGATGTCGTATTTCTGATCCGTATGTTCAAGAAATGTGCGTCCGAAGTCGGGATAGAAATTCAGCCGGTCATTGTTTTCCAGATCGTAATCGCGGA
>CAMZHY010000031.1 GCA_947307005.1 uncultured Planctomycetaceae bacterium | reverse complement strand
ATACGCGATCCTGAACTGTGACTGGAGTTCAGACGTGTGCTCTTCCGATCTAACTCGACGTCAACCCCTTGATGAGTTCGTGTTCCGTTTGATAGACGAGCGGGACCATTCCCGTGTATTTCATCGCAATTCCGGCGGGATAGATCCAGTCGGAGTCGTGAGATTCGCCCATCGAGTTTTGAAGCGCGTTCGGATCGACGCCGCTTTCGTTGACGACAAATTCGCGGAGCGCCGTTTTTTCATCCTTGGCGTTTTTGGATTTGGCGCCTTCTTTGGGAAGATTGTCGGCGACGTATTTTTGCGCCTCCTCCCATTTTGCGTCAAAATCTTCTCCGGCGAGCGTCGTCGTGAGTCGCAACGACTCTTCCGCGAGAATCGGCTCGGCGACGTTTTTGACCTCCTCGATAAACTGCGAATAATCGAGGACGCCCCTGAGCGACCAGACGCGGATGCTTATTCGCCAGAGTTCGATTCCCTTTTCGTTTTGCCATCGAAGCGCGCCTTTGCGGAGCAGGGCGTTCTCTTCGAGGGACAGACGACGGAACGATTTGCCTTCCTTTGTCGCGTCAAGAATCGCGACGAGGTTTTCCGCCTTTTGTTCGCGAAGATAGTCTTCGACGTCGACGACCGTCCGGTATTCTTTCTCGTATTCAACGGCGGCTTTTTCGAGCTCTTCGAGTTTCTGGAAACGCGCGTAATAGGAGACGAGTTCCTCGGCGAGATCGTTGGCGTCGAGCTTGTGAAACGCGTCGTAATTGAGGGGGTTCCCGTCGGCGTCGGCCAGCCCTTGGACGCTTTCTTCAAATTCGGCGAGACCATCCTCGAATTCCGCTCGCTTGCGTTCGGCGGTCTCTTTCAGGTAAAGCGTAAACTCTTCTAACGACGGGTTTCCTTCGACGGCGAGGTAATCGCGCAGCGCGTCGCGGTTCTCGTTGACCGTTTTGCCGACGACCGTCGAAACGGCGCGGTATGTCGCGCCGCCGCGCGTCGCCATTTCCGAAACGTCGGGAGTGAAGAGTCCGACGGACATCGACCCTCCGACGTCGTCCGCCAGCTCCTCCTGGATGCGGCTCGAAATTCGCTGGACGAGCTCCAACCGTTCGGCGGTGCGGTATGAATTGTCGTACAGCTTGTCGTTGTCGAAACATAGGACAAGCTCCATTGGGACGAGAGGCCCAAGCCTGTCTTCAAGCCACGAGTAATATCGGATGATCTCCGCGTCTTTGGAGAAGAAGTCCATCATCTTTACGGACGTCTTGATATGCAGAAGATGATAGCCGAAGAAGATCATCATGGCGAAGCAGACGACGAGAAACGCGTTGTGACGCCGAATGACGATTCCTCCGAAGAAGTCCCAAAAACAGTGAAGTTTGCCTTTGTCCGCCTCCAACCCTTTGCCGCCGTGCTTTTCCGCGTAATCTCGCGACGGAAAGTAGTACAGCAACGTCGGAAGGTAAAGGAAAAGAAGAAGAAGCGTAAAGAGAACGCCGGTCGCGGAATAAAAACCGAACTTTGTGATCGGCACGAGCCGCCCCAAGAAGAGCGAGCCGAGACCGATCGCGGTCGTGAGCTGCGCGAAGAAGCACGGCGTGAACGCGTGGCGCACCGCGCGTTCCGTCGCTCCGGTAAGACCCGATTCGCGGATCGCGTCGTGATAGTAGTTGATCAGGTGAATCGCGCCCGACAGACCCAAAACGTAAACAAGCGCCGGCATGCTGAGCAGAATGGTGTCGCACGTGCTGCCCGTGAGCGACACGAACGCCAGCGCGCATCCGGCGGAAAGACACCCGATCCAGAAGACGAAGAGCGTCAGTCTCAGACTGCGTAGGCAGAGAAGCGCGATCGTTAGACCTATGACCGCGCACAGCGCCGCAAGACGAAAGATCGTTCGCTGCCCTTCGTCGTTGAGCGCGACGTTGTCGACCGGAGGACCGCCCAGAATGACGCCGTCCATTCGAACTTTTCGCCCGTGGGCGATTTCGTCGCACATATCGACGAAGTTTTTAACCATTCGCGACGCGATCGAGCCCGTCTGAACTTTCGTCGTGTCGGGAAGACCGCATTCGGTCGAGATCGCGCGGATTTTGGCAAGCATTGGCGCGATCGACTTGCTGCTGGTGCCGCTGCGCAGCGTGACGATGAGCGCCGTGCTTTTGCCGTCGGGACCGATGAGCGTGCCCTTGAGTCGCTCGCGGATTTTGACCTCAATTTCGTCGAGTCCGTCTTCGTTGACTTCGGCGGTCGCGTTTTGAGAAGGTCGCTCCGTCCTTTCGTACGCTTGGCGCAGAAGCCGAACGAGGCGCGGCCCCGTCATGACCGATTTGAAATAGTTCTCTTCCGGCGCCGTTTTGGTCGGCGCGTCTGCGACCTCGGCGGCGGACGCGTCGAGGAGCGCTTGCGTCGAGGCGTTGGGCGACACTCCCGAGGCGTCGCGCATTTCCTCGCGAGATTCTTCCGGTTCGCTTGCGAGCTTTAGCTCGGCGCGGAACGTTTCCGTCGGCGCGGCGAGCGTGAAATTGTCGATCGTTTGTTCCGGAACGAGTTTTTGCGCAAAGAGTTCGACGCGGTCGTCGTCCAGTTCGCAACCTTCCCAGCTGACGACGACGTAGCTTTCGAACGGAAATTGCTGAAGATACCAGCGATAGTCCCTCGTCTCCTTGTGTTGCGCGGGGAGCCAGTCTTCGACGGCGTTCGAGTTGCTCATGATCGTCTGTTTCGTTCCCATCCAGATGAAGGAAAGGAGGAAGACGACGACGAGGGCGATCCTGAAACCGTAGTCCTTAAAGAAGTCTTTTCTCATTCCGGAGTAATTTCCTTGTTTTAGCGAGCTTGCGCCGAGCCCAAGGGGGGAGGTAGAGCGCGGTAAAAACGAAGAACCGCTCGCAGGTTTCGTTTTTTTAAGCGGGGCGTAGTCTAATGGGCGCGAGGTTGCGCGGACGTTGCGATTTGAAAGGAAGCGTGGGAACGCGCCGGAAGCGGACGCGGCGACGCGAGGAACGCGTTCAGCGTCGCTCGGGTAGGGGCGACCATCCGTCGTTCGCGTCTTCGGGGAATTCGTCTTCGTAGTCGTAGTCGTAGCGCGGAGAATCCTCTTCGTCATATTCCTCGTCTTCGGCGTAGTCGGCGCCTTCCTCGTCGATTTCCGACGGATCGTACTCCTCTTCGTCGAGCGTTTCCTCTCTTGGCGCTTCGCGATAGGAAACTTGCGACACGCCCGAGGGACGTCGCGGGGTCTGATAACCCGCTTGGCGCGCGGTCGACGGAGCGGCGGCGTTCGGATCTCGCTTTCGATCCGGGACGGCGACGAAATCGGGAAGCTTTGAGACTTCGTTCATATCAAGCGTCGGATATTCGGGATAACGGTTGCCGTAGTTGTTTGAACTCGGCTCGGTCCGGAGCAAGTCGCCGCCAGGGTAGATACTTTCGTCGGTCGATGTTTTCGGTTTCTCGAAATTGGGCGATCTCGTCGCGTTTCGGCCTCGATTTGCGCCGCCGTTTCTCGACGAATCGCCTTTTGATTCGGCGTCGAGTTTGGCGGAGAGCCGTTCGTTTTCCGCGAGCGCGTCGCGCAGCTCAAACTGAAGATTATAAATCTCGTCTTCCAACTGACGGCGTTCGCCAATCAGAATCGCCTCGTTTATTTTGTACTGACGCTGGGTCGTGCAGCCGACGGTCGCGACGACGCAGAGGAGAGTCGCGGCGATCAGAACGCCGTAACGGCGGCGTGAAAATATTGAGTTCATCGAAACGTCCTTTTTCGAGTGTTTTAAGCGCGCGCTTCCATACGCGCCGCGTCGTCAGAGTCCAGACTCTTCAGACTTTTGGGGGCACTTTAGCAAAAAACGACGGCGTTTCCAATGACAATTTTTACCGAGGCGAAGGGCGTTTTCCATTTTTTATGATTTTTTTTGAGAAGAACCTTTTATTTTTGGCAGGATACGACAAGCGCGGCAAACTACGCGATTTTACAGGTTGAAAAGGACGCAAGAAATAGAAAAGAACGTCAAACTAGAGGTTCGGCGTTCTTTTTCGAGATTGGAACGTTAAAACGCGCTCGGTCGCGCCCGGCGCCGCGTTCACTGAGCGAGAGAAGAAACGACCTTGTCGACAATACCGTACTGGCAGGCTTCTTCCGCCGACATGAAGTTGTCGCGATCCGTGTCGCGCTGAATTTCTTCCAGCGTCCGACCGGTGTGTTTCATCAGAATGTCGTTGATTTTGCTCTTAATGAACTTGTACTCTTTCGCGTGAATCATGATCTCTTCGGCGGTTCCTTCCATTCCGGCGAGCGGCTGATGGATCATGACGCGCGAGTTCGGGAGCGCGAAACGTTTGCCCGGCGCGCCGGCGGTGAGGAGCACGGCGCCCATCGACGCGCATTGACCGATGCAATAGGTCGCGACGTCGCAACTGATATACTGCATCGTGTCGTAAATCGCCAGCCCCGCGGTCACGCTGCCGCCGGGCGAGTTGATGTAAAGATGAACGTCGGCCTTGGGATCGACCGACTGGAGGTACAGGAGCTGGGCGACGATCGCGTTGGCGCTTTCGTCGGTGACCTGAGTTCCCAAAAAGACGACGCGATCTTGAAGGAGACGGCTGTAGATGTCCATCGCCCGTTCTTCACGGTCGTTTTTATCGATAACAATCGGGATAAGCGACATGTGCGATTCCTTATGTTCAGTGTTCGGGGATCAAAAACGAGGGGAAGGGCGTTTCAGACGACGTCGTCCGTCGAGGGCGCTTTGACGAGGATGTTGTCGACGAGTCCGTACTCCTTCGCTTCCGTCGCGGAGAGGTAGAAGTCGCGATCGACGTCCTTCGCGATTTGATCGACGGACTTGCCTGAACATTCGGCGAGAATCTCGTTGAGCGTCTGTCGATCTTTGATGATCTCGTTGGCTTGAATTTCAATGTCGGAGACTTGACCGCCGACGCCCCCCCAAGGCTGATGGATCATGACCTTGGAATGCTGCAAAGCGAAGCGCTTCCCCTTTGTCCCTCCCGCGAGCAAGACGGCGGCGCCGCTCGCCGCGAGCCCGACGCAGTAGGTCGCGACGGGACAGGAGAGGATCTTCATCGTGTCGTAAATCGCGAGGGTCGAACTCACGACGCCGCCCGGCGAGTTGATGTAGAAGTTAATATCCTTACGGCGATTGACGCTTTGCAGATAAAGGAGCTTCATCACGACTTCATTCGCGGAAGCGGGCGTGATATCGCCTTGGAGGAAGACGATGCGATTATCGAGCAGTAGATCGCCGAGCGTCATGTTTCGCTGACGCTGATAATCTTGATATCCGGCGGTCATTGGGGAATGTTGTTCGTAAGCCATAGATTCTCTGTGTATAAAACGGAGTTTACCTTCTTCCCGGAAGGCGTCGCGACGCGACGCTTGCGGTTCCTGAGCGCTTCTCCCGGAAACGAGGGAAACGGAAGCAAGAACGACGCCAAAAAAGAGAAACGTCGCGTTTCCGCGGCGTTTCCCTTGTCTTAACGACGGTTTCGCGCCGAAGCGCGCCGTCGCGCTTCACTTCACTTGACGCGGCGGAGCATGATGCGCGCATCGGCGACGGAGCAGCCCTTGCCGTCTTCGTGGACGATCAGCGGGTTAATGTCGCACTCGGCGATTTCCGGATGATTCACGAGCATCGTCGCGAAGCTCAGGAGCGTCGCTTCAAGCTTGGCGACGTCGCATTTCGGCGCGCCGCGGAATCCGTCGAGCATCTTGAAGGTCTTGATCTGGCGAACCATGCGGTACGCGGAAATCTTCTGCATCGGAGCGAGACGGAACGCGACGTCCTTCCAGAGTTCCGCGTAGGTGCCGCCGTGACCGATCATGACGAGCGGACCGAATTTCGCGTCGCGATTGCACCCGAGGATGACCTCGACGCCCTTTTCCGCCATCTGTTCGATCAGGATCGAATCGATCTTCGCGCCGGGGACGTTCTTCTCGACGTTCTCGTAAATCTTCGCGAACGCGGCGCGCGCCGCGTCGGGACCTTCGACGTTCAGAATGACGCCGCCCGCGTCAAACTTGTGCTTGACGTCGTCGGACATGACCTTCATGACGACCTTGGCGCCGATCTTGGAGACGATTTCGGCGGCTTCGTCGGCGGTCTTCGCGACGCCGCTGGCGAGGAGCGGGAGGTTGTAGCATTCGAAGATCGAGCGGCAGTCGGCCTGAGTCAGGTATTTCTCGTCCGCGTCGCCAAGGTAGTCGGCGACGATCTTCTTCGCCTTTTCAACGTCGCACGCGGCGGCGTCGGGATATTCGCGGTCGGTCAGAGCGCGGAATTCGGCGAGCTTAACGTACGCGCCGAGCGCGTTGACCGCGTCTTCCGGGAACGTGTAGTTCGGAACGCCCTGCGAAACGAGCGCGTCGACGCCTTCCGCGACGGCGGAGGCGCCCATGAACGCGCAGACGACCGGCTTGCCCGCGGCCTTAATGACGGCGGGAAGGTCGCGTCCGATGTTGTCGACGTCGGTCATCGACTGAGGCGTCAGCAGGACGAGGCCCATGTCGACGTTCGGGTCCGCCATGATGAGTTCGGTCGCGATCTGGTAGCGGTCGCTGTGCGCGTCGCCGAGGACGTCGACCGGGTTGCGGAGCGACGCGGCGGACGGCATCGATTCGGCGAGCTTCGCCTTCGTTTCGTCGGAGAGCTGCGCGAGCTTGAGACCGGCGTTGATCGCCGCGTCCGTCGCCATGATGCCGGGGCCGCCCGCGTTCGTGATGATCGCGAGGTTCTTGCCCTTAGGCTCGGGCTGCGTCGTATAGAGCGCGGCGCGGTCGAAGAGCTGGGAGATCGTGTCGACGCGCTGGACGCCCGCCTGCGTGAAGAGCGCGTTGTAGACCGCGTCGGAACCGGCGAGGGAGCCCGTATGGCTGCTGACCGCCTTGGCGCCTTCCGCGCTGCGCCCGGACTTCAGGCACAGGACGACCTTGCCCTTGTCCCAGAAGATCTTCGACGCGATATCGAGGAAGCCTTTGCCGTCGGCGACGTCTTCCAGATAGAGCGCGATCGCCGCCGTGTTCGGGTCGTCCGCGAGGTATTCGAGAAGTTCCGTTTCGTTGACGTCGGACTTGTTGCCGAAGGAGACGAACTTGGAGAAGCCCATCTGTCGCGCTTCCGCGAAGTCGAGAACGGAGGTGCAGAGCGCGCCGGACTGCGAGATGAACGCCAGATTGCCCGGCTTGCAGATCTTAGACGCGAAGCTCGCGTTGAGTCCGCACGTCGCGTTGATGACGCCGAGGCAGTTCGGACCGACGAGCGGGATTCCCGCCTCTTTCGCCTTGCGCGCCATCTCTTTCTCAATTTCGGCGCCTTCATGGCTGACTTCTTTGAAGCCCGCCGAAATGATGACAATGCCGCTGACTTTCTTTTCAATCGCCTGATCGACGACGCCGGGCACGAACTTCGCGTTGACGAGCACGAGGACGAGATCGACCTCGCCGGGAATCTCCGAAATCTGGGTGTAGGCTTTGATTCCTTCGATCTCGCCGCCCTTGGGGTTCACGGGATAGATGGTTCCCTTATAGTCCTTGATCAGGTTGAGGAGCACGTCGTTTCCGACTCCGCCTTTTTTTGCGGAGGCGCCGACGACGGCGACGGATCTCGGATTGAACATTCTGTCGATTTTATCAAAGCGATCTTGCGACAACATTGAATACCCTTTCAAACGGAGGATAAGGAGCTTCCCGACGCGGGAACGCGACGGGTCGATCGGTTGGCTCGCGTCTTGAAGAGACGCGGCGTCATTAATAGCGTCAGTTCATAATTGTCCACTCTTTACGAAAGTTGACAACCTCGCCGACGCGATTTTTTCATATTATCTTTATTTAGGACCGGCGAGGCGTTTACGACGGTCGTTTCGACGGATCGCGCAAACATTCCTCGACAAACTCGCCAAGGCGCCGCATTCCTTCTTCCGTCGAGATTTTCGGAACGAACCCGAGTTCGTTTTTCGCGCGCGTCGTGTCGAACCAGTACGATTTAGCGAGCTGCGTCGCGAGGAACCGCGTCATAACCGGCTCGCCCTTGAGCCGCAAGAGCGAATAGATTTTTTCGAGGATCGCGCCGCGCCGCCACGCGGACTCGAAAGAGATGCTCGAACGCACGGGCGGCTCGTGGACAAGCGCGAGAAGATCGTCGATCCAGCGCCAGCAGTTGATCGGCTTCTCCTGCGCGATATAGTAGACGGAGCCGGGGACGCTCGAACCGGGAACGAGCGCGTCGAACGCGAGTTTGTGGGCGTCGGCGCAGTTGTCGACGTAGATCGTCGCGATCATGTTCTTGCCGTCGCCGACGCGGACGAGACGACGGGAACGCGAGCGCTCGAGCATTCTCGTGACGAGGTGGCGGTCGCCGGGTCCCCAGATGAGGTGCGGACGCAGCGCGACGGTCATGAGCGCGTCTTCGCGGGCCGGATCGCGGCGCGTCGGCGCGATATTGACTTTAGGATCGAGCTTTCGGAAATTCGCGGACGAAAGATCGAGACCTCCGAAATCGTAGTCGTCGGTCCACGGGGCGTAGTTTGCGGCGCGAACGATTTGTTCCGAGACCGCTTTCGTCATCTGATACCAGCAGAGAAAACGCGGGGCGTAAGGGGTCGACTCGTCGATACCCTCCTGCGATTCGACCGTGTTGGCGACGCACTGCGTGCTCGTATAGACGAGTTTTCGGACACGATGTTTGAGGCACGCGGCGACGACGTTGCGCGTTCCGAGAAGGTTCGTTCGATAGTACGGCGTCGGGTCCATGACGACGCTGGGGAACGCCGCGACGTGAAAGACCGCGTCGCACCCTTCGACGGCGGCTTCGACGTCTTCAAACGAGTCGAGATTTCCTTGACGCTGTTCGACGCCGAGCTTCGTCAGTTCGACGTGGGAAGCGCGGCTGAACGAAATCGGTTCGATTCCGTCGTCAAGGAGACGCTGAACGAGGCGGAGTCCTAAGAAACCGCCGCCGCCCGTGACTAACGCTTTCATCGGTTTTCGATCTTAAAATTAAGGGCTCTTTCGAGACGCTCGCAGCGACCGGCGCGTTTCGAACGAATTTCACGGCGTCGTTTCCGCCGTTAGAACTCGACGGTCGTTCCGCCGCCGCCGTAATCGTCGCTTCCTGAAAATTGCTGGAATTCGCTGAGCGCTTGACTTTGCTCGTCGTAAAAATCGGATTCGTCGGCATGCGAGATGCTTGTGAAAAGCGTAAATTCGCTTTTCCAAACGAGTTTGACGTCGCCAATCGGCCCGTTTCGCTGTTTGGCGACGATGATTTCCGCAATTCCCTTCATGCCTTTCTCTTCCGCCTGCTCTTCCGTCAGGTAGTATTCCTCGCGGTGTACGAACATGACGACGTCGGCGTCCTGTTCGATCGCGCCGGATTCGCGTAGGTGATTGAGGCGCGGTCGGCTGTCTTTCGACTGCTCCGTCATGCGGTTGAGCTGGGAAAGACAAACGACGGGAACCTGCAACTCGCGCGCGAGTCCCTTAAGCCGACGCGCGATCTTCGCGACCTGCTCTTGACGCGAATCAAGGGAGTTGTCCGGTTCGATGAGTCCAAGATAGTCGATGATGATAAGTCCCAGTCCCTGTTGGCGTTTAAGCCGCCTTGCAATCGCGCCGATTTCCGCGACGGTTCGAGACGGCGTGTCGTCGATATATAGGGGCGACGAGCTAAGAGCCATGGCGGAGCGATTGAATTTCTCCGCGTTTTGAGGGGAGAGTTCTTCTCGAAAACATTGACTCTTAATGCGTCCGCGCGCGCAGATCATACGCAACGCGAGTTCCGTTTTCGCCATTTCTAGGCTAAAGAAGAGAACGGGGATTTTCTGGTGGACGGCGACGAAGTCGGCGATATTCGTCGCGAACGCGGTCTTACCCATCGACGGGCGCGCCGCGATGATGATGAGTTCGGAAGGATGAAATCCGCCGAGAATATTGTTGAGATCGATGAATCCCGTGTCGACGGCGTCGGTCTCCTTCGAGGCGCGTTTATCGACGAGTTCGAAAACTTCCGGCATGAGGTCGCGCATCGATTGGAGCGCGTTCGAGGATCGCGCGTCGTTGACGGCGAAAATCTTCTCCTCGGCGTGGGCGACGAGTTCGCGGGCCTGAAATTCCGGCGAGTAGGCTCTGTTGAGAATATCCTCGGCGGCGCCGATGAGCGAGCGTCGCATCGCGTTTTGGGCGACGATATTGGCGTAGTGCGTCGCGTGCGCCGTGACCTGAACGCTTTGCATCAGCTCGGCGAGATACGCTTCGCCGCCGATCTCTTCGAGTTCGTTCGAAGAGCGGAGCTGTTCGACGAGCAGCGTTAAGTCGATTCCTTGCGACGACGCGCTCATCTCTACGAGAGCGCGATAAATGCGACGGTGCTTATCGAGGTAGAAATCGTTGGGACGAACGATCGTCGCGACGTCGTCGCAGAGGTTCGGATCGAGCAGAATCGCGCCGATGACGCCGCGTTCCGCGTCGATATTGCACGGAAGCGCGCGATCGACGGCGCCGCCGTCCGACGACTTCGAGGACGTCGTCTTCTTTTTCTTCGGAGGATTGTCCGCCATGCCGATCCGTCCTGCTCAAAACCGATAAGTTACAATTTGATAGAATCAACAAACAAAACAACCGCGAGCCTTCCGACGGTCGCGACTTCCGACAATTATACTCGCCGAGTGGGCGGCGTCTATGGGAAGCCAGTCGCTCTTAGAGGAGGACGGCGATCATGCGCCGAATCGTCGTCGGCGTCTATCGTTTCTTCTCGCCGATCGATATTCCCATGAGTCCGACGACCACCTCTTGCGACATGCAGCGTAGAACGACTTTTTCGACGGGCTGATTCTCTCGCAACCGCGCGGTCGTCAGCATGGCGACGCAGTTTTGACCCAGCGTCACCGTCTGAGGGAGCTCGCGTGGGAGGCAGAAACGATCCGTTTCCGACGTATAATACGAGCGGCTCGCTTGTCCCGGCGCGGTCGCGTGACCGTCGATGGGACAGAGATTCCAGTAGTTTACGGGGGGAACTAGGCGAATTTCGTCCTTTGAACCGCCGTCGTACCATATCTCAAGAACCGCGTTCTCAATATGGCATTGCATCATATTCGTCGAACCGCAGATCAAGAAAGCGACGGCGTCCCCTTGCGCGCCGTCCGTCGGGATCGTTATTTCGCTTGGGTAATTGTCCCAGAGCGAAACGAACGCGATATTTTGCGGCTCGTCCTTCATCATGAAGCGCGCGCCTTGGGGCGTGGTCAAGACGTCGCCGTCTTTCATCGAATCGACGGCGTCGAGAAGAATTTCCGGCGGACCGCTTCGCCAGTGGGGGAAGGTCCATGGAGAAAAACCGTCGACGCCGATGCGCGCGGAGATCGTCTTGGGACGAGGCTCAAGGTATTTCTGTTGAAAGATGGTCCTAACGTCGGCGTTCATCGCCTGTCGGATATCGACGGGCGTCCATCCGTACGACTTGATTTCTTTTTCTCTGAGAGTCTCTCGCGTCGATAAGGATTCGTCTTTCATTGGCTGAAAGCGAAAGATTTTTAGTTGCGGCAGACCGTTTTTGTTGGTGAAAACGAAAAGCGAACGAGGACTGGAGCAGTCGGCAGACTTGATTCGCGCAACCCCGTCGGCGACGGAGATTTCCGACGCGACGCCCTCGGGGTCTTCCACGCGTTCGACGGACTCGCCGGGGAAGCATATCGGCGTCCCTTCGTCGACTACCTTCTCAAAGACTTCCCCCCTCCAATAAACGAAGCCGAAAGGCGCGTCGTCTTTTTCATATTCTATTTCAACGTCGGCGCTTTGGACGTCGTCCGCGTTTACGCAAACGAGCGTTCCTCCGAGATAAGGAAGCGTTTCATAATCGACCGGTTTTCCATCCGTCAGAACGCGCTCGATTTTTCGGGCGACGACGGGAATTCTCAGCTTGATATTCGCCGATTTTGCCAGTCCGATCCGGCACGTCAACTTCCCTCCGTCGTTTTGGTAGTCGATTCGATAATCGGGGAGTTCTAGCCGTGCGTTCTTCCAGTCCCTTGGGAACGAGGGGGATATAAGAACTTCTTGCTTGGGATAGTTGGGACGGTATCCAAACAAGCCTTCCACGAGACACCTCGCGAACGGGTGGACGCAATCGCCAAAGTCGATTCCGCCTTGGCGTCCGCCCAAATTGCCGGGGACTTCGCCGTAAAAGCCTGTGTTCATAAACGCGCCCTTCATGATTTCCCATCCTTTGTCGGGAAGACCCGATTGGAAATACATCTGCGCTAGGTGATAGTTGTCGCCGGGCCACCTTTCCCGCACCGACCATGTTCCGGGGACCCAGTTGGACGTCCAGACCATACGCCCGTCGTCGCCGATCGCGTCGTTCTGCAGCGCCCATTCCGGATAGTAAAGAGCCTCCAGCGCCTGCAAACCGTCCGTAAGTCCCGCGTCGATCGGAAGGAAGATGCTGTAAAGCCAAGGGTCTTGATGAAGGCGACGGTAACCGCCCTGCTCGATATACGCGCCGGGATAGCCCTTGTTTTTGATCCACAAAAGGTTTTGAAAGGCGTTCTTTATCTTTTCCATTTCCCGTCGATGACGTTCGGCGCTTGGCGCGTCGTTGGCGGCTTCCGCCATGTCGAGCGCCGCCGCGTGGGCGCGATAGGCGTAAGAGGTCTCCTCGGCGGTTCCTCCTCCGTTATACCAGACGGAATCGGTCGGCCACACGTTGATATAACTCTCAAAAAGCCCGTCGCCGTCGGGGTCGAAGCATTCGGTCATCCATTGGATATGCAGTTCCAAAGCGTCGCGAAGGATCGAGGTCAGCTGCGGATCGTTCGTCCAGCGGTATTCTTCGATTAGCTGGTCGAAGAACTGCGACTGCATGTCGTAAAACGCTTGATCCCTGTCGATTCGACCGACGCCGTAGAATCTTGAGTTCGGCGCCGCTTTCGTATAGAGGTAATCGGGGTCGGAATCGAAGGAGACTTTGTCGGACGCTTTGACTTGGAAACTGATATAATGTTTCGCTTCTTCGAGAACGCGCTCATGCCACCCGTACGCGACGCCGCCAAAAATTGTACGCCATCCGGGAAAAGGATTGTTCCACTGCATAGAGCCGTGGACAAAGACGGGCGCGCGCCACGTTCTATCGACCGCGCTTAAGGAGGCGCGCGCCATGGCGTCGAGAGCGGGGCAGGGCGTCACGATTTTAAGACGCTCGTGAAAGAGTCGGTTCGCTTCTCTCGCGTCGACGAAGTCGTTTTCGTTTCCGAGCGTAAGGTCGAGTTCGCGCTGCGAGTTCGTCTTCGCGAGCAAGACGTAGGAACCGTCCGCGTCAAAACGACCCTGTTGCAAGGGCGCAAAACCGTCGTCAACGCCCCAAGATAAAAGCTCGGGATGACCCGACGCGTCGTAAGCCCAGTCCGCGTTTCCGTTAAGGTCTTTCGGATCGCCGTAGAACCACTCGATCGCGTCGCCCTGTTCCATTCCTTCGACGCTGAGATTCACGACGAACCCGTCCGCTCCCGACGGCAGTACGGTCAGAGAAACGCGCGCTCCGGGCAAGGACGAATCCTCCATTTCCCACCGCGCCTCGTCCGCCCGAAAGGAAAACGTCGCGTCGGAGAATTGATCTAATCGCAAGCGCTTGCCTTGGCGTTCAAAGACAAAGTAAACCGTTCCGTACAGACGGGAGTCCGCCGCCATCCTAACAATCGGCTTGTCGCCGGTCAGAAGGAAAGCTCTCGACTGGCGCAAATACAAAGGACGATTGTTATATCTCGGCAAGTTGCGACCGACGATCCATCCGTCTTCCACGCGATAGGAGGCGGAACCGTCAGCGTCGTTATCGGTCAGCGCGTTCGCGTTTTGCGTCGAGAAACAAGACGCTAGAAGGATCAAGGGTAAAATTCGGAACGTTTTCATTTTTGTATTCGGGGTTGCGCGGTTGGCGTTATACAGGTCGTCGTCCAAACGATATCGTTGTTTTACGTTGGCATTATAATTGCGGATTACGGCGATTGCGACGTCGAATCGCGATTTAGAGCGGTTTCATGTCGGTTTTCACTATGTTGTATCTGCGGCGAAGGTTGCGAGATATTCGTTCGCGAGCGTCAACTGACCGACTGCGAGCGTGTTCGCGTCGGTAAGGGGCGCGCTGTTCATATTGTACAAGTCTGCTC
>CAMZHY010000030.1 GCA_947307005.1 uncultured Planctomycetaceae bacterium | reverse complement strand
GACGGCGTAATCGACGAAGTTCGGATTTCTAAGGGAGTCAAAGAGTTTGTCCCCGGCGTCATTCCTTCCGCGCCCCTTCTCGCCGACGCCTCGACGCTTTTTCTTTGTCATTTCGACGTTCCGGGACGGCAGGAAGTTAACGCGCGGCGTCAGGCGTTCGACGAACTGTTGCGCTCGACGGTTCCGCGCCAAGAAGCGTCGAAGGTCGATCGATTTGCAGCGACTCCGAAGTATCTCCAAGCTCCTCGAGACGCGGACGACGTCGATTCGGTTAAATCCTTTGAACAGCTCGGACTAGACGCGTTTGGCGTTACGACGAGGGTCGCGGTCGAGGGCGCGCTCGCTACAAAACTTGGCGGCGCAATTGAAACGACGACCAACGTCTCGCTTGATCATCTTTTCCCGTCCGGCGGGCTTGAAATCGAGGTAAAGCCCGGCGAGAAACCCGCGAAGAACATTCCGATTCTACCTGTTGATAAGGCTCGTTTTAACGCTCGCGTCGCGCAACTTCCCGAGCCGCCGTTTCATGCCGACGATTTTCGTCAGGGCGTTTTTGACGCGTGGGGCGAACGTTTTTTCGAGTTGAAAGCGGAACTTGAGGGCGACCGCGTTCCGCCGCGCGGCGCCGCGGATCAGGTTTACGACGCAAACGCGCTCGTTTATCCCGATCGCGAAAGAGAGCCTGTTCAGGTCGTGCTTCGTCGCGTTCGAGCGCTCCTCGATTCCGGTTCGTTTGTTGAAGACGACTCGTTTGCCTTGCTTGAGCGCGCTTTCGAAGCGTTCGAGGCTTTGATTGCGAAAGAAACGAGATTCGAAGCGTATTTTATTGACGAGGCTCGTTCGATTGCCGATTATTTCGTCGCCTGCGCGTTTCGTCGTCTTATCATGTTCGCTCAAGAGGAAACCGCCGATCTTGATCGAATCATGTTCCTAGCGCGCGGTTGTTACGCTGGGTCGAGACTGACGAACCAATTCAATACGGATCGCATCGGCGGACACATGGCGACGCAGATTTACGGCTTTAACACGATCCATGGCGGCGGAATCTTCGCGATTGAAGATTGGAAGGGAAAATCGCCGAAGATCACGGACCTTATCGGCGGCAAGAAAGTGGTCGCGACGAAGTTGCATGATCGGCTCGCTGGGCGCGAGCTTGTCGGCGGTTCGTTCTACAAGCCGGAATTGAGCTATGACGGCGAGACGATCTACTTCTCATGGCAGAATTCCCAAGAGCATCGCTGGATTTGGACGCCCGATACGACGTGGAACATTTTTAAAACTCGCGTCGATGGAAATGAAATTGAACAGCTTACCGACGGTTCGTACAACGATTTCGACGTGTGCGAACTTCCGTCGGGGCGCCTCGTCTTCTGTTCGGAACGGCGCGGCGGCTTCATTCGTTGCTTCGGCGAGGACGCGTCGCTGCGCGTGACGACCGCCGTCATGCACTCGATGAAGAACGACGGTTCCGATATCTATCCGATTAGCTACTTCGAAACGAGCGAGTGGCGTCCGACCGTCGACAATAACGGCGCGCTCGTCTATTCTCGGTGGGATTACACCGACCGTGAAAACTGCCTTGGCTCCACCTTCTGGACTTGCGCGCCCGACGGCCGCAACCCTCGATCTCCTCAAGGAAACTATCCTTATCCCTGGGACGTCTTCGAAGATTGCGAGCACGGCGACCATCGGTTTGGTCGATGCGACGACGCGCCTTCCGGACTGCCGATGACGCAGATGCAGTTTCGTCCGATTCCCGGCTCGCATAAATACGTTTTTACGGCGGCGCCGCACCATGGCGAATCGTTCGGGTCGCTCTGCGTTCTTGATTTGCGCGTTCCGAACGACAATCACATGAGTCAGATTCGTCGAATCACGCCGTACGAGGCGTTTCCCGAGTCGGAAACGTACGGTCGCAGTCAATATCGATACGGCGCGCCTTGGCCGCTGAGCGAGGATCTCTATCTCTGCAACAGTTGGGAAGACCTCGTCATGCTCGATCGTTACGGAAACGAAGAACTTCTTTGCGAACGCGAACTTCTGCCGATCGGTTACGATCCGCGTCTGCGCCTTTCCGAACCGATTCCGATGCGTCCGCGTCCCGTTCCTCCCGTCGTCGCGCAGCAAACGGCGCAAGGGGAAGATTTCGAAAACGCGGATAAAACCGCGACGATCGGCGTCGTCAACGTGAATATTCACGACAGGCCTTTTCCCGAGGATCGGCCGATTAAACGCGTTCTTCAGGTCATTCCGAAGTCCAACCCGTGGATGGACAAACCTTTCGTCGGATACGCGACCGAAAACACCCCGCGCATTCCGCTGGGAACCGTTCCCGTCGAGGCGGACGGCAGCGCGTACTTTGAGGCGCCTTACGGCAAGCAGCTCATTTTCCAAGCGCTCGACGAAAACAACATGGCGGTTCAGACGATGCGCGCCGTCGCCTTCGTTCATCCCGGCGAGAAACTCGTCTGCGTCGGATGCCACGAACCGACGACCGAAAGCGTGCCGAACGCCGACGATTCCGCGCAGCCGCTCGCGTTTCAGCGCCCCGCGTCGAAACTAGAGCCGGAATGCGGTCCAGTCGAGCCGATCAACTTCTACCGTCTCATCAAACCGATAGCGGAGAAGAACTGCGTTCCGTGCCACCTTGAAAAGGACGTCGCGCTCAAGTCGATGGATCACGAGGATTTGCGTCCGTACGTCTATTATTATAGCGGCTCGATGCTCGGCGGGTTGACGACGACGGGAACTCACGGCGGCTCGCGCTCGCGCCCCGGTCGCGTCGGCGCGTCGGAATCAAAACTCGGGACGATTCTTTTCGACGACAATCACCGAGAAAGCGTTTCGGACGAAGATCGCCGCAAGTTCATCCTTTGACTCGACGCGAACGCGTTACGACTCGGCGCGTTCCAAGACGAGGAGGCGCAGAAACGCGGAGAACTCGTTTGGCCCCTTCTCGACGCGGAGCCCTGCCGGGAATACGCGCCCTGACGCGCGTCGTTCCCTTCTTCTACGGAATCGCCATGAAAAAGCCTGTCTCTCGACTTCTCCAGGGCGCCGGTTTGTCCTGCGCTTCGTTGGTCGTCCGAATCGCGTTCGGGCTTTTTCTCACGCCGTATATGCTCTCCGTATTGGGAGATCGCGCGTTCGGGATTTTCGCGCTCTCGTCTCTTTTCGCGGGCTGGTGCGGACTTCTTGATTTCGGTCTGACGACGACGACGAGCCGCTACGTCACGCGATACTATACTAAAGACGACTGGGAGGGCGTGAACGAGACGGGGTCGACCGCCATAGCGCTCTTTGGCGGGATTTCCGCGCTTGTTTTTCTTCTTGCGTGTCTTGCGTTCCTAGCGGCTCGCCTTTTGGGCGATTCTTTCGACGATTCTGGACTGCTCGCGACCGCGCTCTTTTTTGCGGGGTTGTCTTTTGCGATATCGAAGGTCGCCGACGGTTTTTGCGGCGTGATTCGCGGGACGTTGCGTCAGGAATATACCGGGTGGACGGCGTTTATAACGCGGATTGCGATCGGTCTGACGAATCTCGGCGTTCTCTGGCTGGGGGGGCGCGTAATCGCTCTTTTTGTCGCGAATAGCGCGATTACGGCGCTTCAACTGATCGCGTATATGGCGCTGACGCGAATCGCGGCGCCGCAGTTTCACTTTTCTTTGGGATTCTTCCGGAAGGAACGCGTTCGTTCCCTTTTCAGCTACAGTTTTTTCGCGTTCCTAGCGCAGGCGGGGGAGATTGCCGTCAATCGCAGCGATCTTATTATTATCGCGGCGCTTGCGTCGATCGAGGAGGTGACGACGTACAATCTTGTCGTCGTGACGCTTGTCAGTTATTTCAATTCCTTCCTGACGGAAGGCTCGTCTTGGGAGACAAATTGGTTCGCGCATCTCGCGGCGAAAGAGCGCACGGAGGAGGACGTTCAAGAGTCGACCGACCGTCGTCGTAGTTTCAAGGAAGGGTTGCGACGAACGTTTGGCGTCGCAGGCGACAATGAGAACCTTTCGGCCGAGTTTCACGCCTCTCGGGCGACGATTATGCGAGCGTCTATTTTCGCGTCCTTCTTTGGCGCCTACGGGATCCTTCTTTTCGGTCGCGTTTTCATCGAACGATGGATAGGCGCAAAGTATCTCGTCGCGTTTCCTGCTCTTGCGCTGTGCGTTGCGGCTCAAGGTTTGTATCGGGGGAGCGCGGAAGTCAATTCGCGGGCGCTGCAAGGAATCGCGCGTCATCAGGTTCTTGCGATCGGCTCAATTTTGCACGGGGCGGCGAACGTTGTTTTAAGCGTTTTTTTCGTCAAGATGGGATTGGGACTTTTGGGAGTTGCGTTGGGAACGGTTCTTCCCGGTTTGGCAATTCACTTTCTATGGATTCCGAACGTCGCGTGTCGACTAATGGGGGAGGGACGTCGCGTCTATTGGAGACGTCAAATCATGGGAACGGGGGTCGCGCTTGTGGCGACGATCGCGCCGACGCTTGTTATCGCGCCGAGGGTTGAGCCGAACTATCCTTCGATCATCGCGTACGGAATTCTCGCTTTTGTTCTTTATCTTCCGGTTGTTTTTCTGCTTGGTTTGTCTCGCGACGAACGCGTTTGGGTCAAGCGCTTTGTTAAGCGAAAGTTTTTGCGTCGCGACGTCTGAAAATTTCGAGCGCGCGGTCTCTTTGGAGCGTCGCTTATAGTTGCGGGGTGCTTGTTCGCGCTTTTCGTCTACGGCGTAGAGGTCTTTCTAATGAAAATGAAAATCAGATTATTTAGGGCGCTTTTATAGTCCATAACGGGGTCGATCAAGCTAATCGATACAATCGGCATAATATGCAGGGTAAAGAGGGGAAAATAGAAAAAATACAAAGAACCCCCCGAAAGAGGGGTTTTAGTTTACGCAAAACGCCCCATATTAATGGCAGACACTTGGGGACGTCCGTTTGCTCGAGGGCGTTTGCTGTTTTTTGCACGACGACGCGTCTCACGACGGCTTCTCTTGGTCTGGAATCCTTTGCGATAATCGAGCGTTTTTTCTTGGACGATTGTCCCCTTAAACGCAACTTGTCGAGCGTCGGCGAAGGGTTCTCCCTGACGTTTCGGTTTCCATCGTCTCTAAGGCGGTTAGGAGACTTTTCGAACGTCATTTGGCGGGCGGGCGACGCGTTGCGTACGTTTTTGCACCATTGCGCGTCGGACGCCTGCGGCGCTTCCTCTGTTCTTCACGCGCGCGTTTGCCGCGTGAAAAAGGAGACGGATATGGGAATTTTGGCAATTCAGTATCGAACGCTTAGCGACGTTCCGATTCTGATCGCGCTCAATAGGGAAGAGTTGTTTTCCCGTCAGAGCCTTCCGCCGAAGATTCAGTCTGGACGTCCTCGCGTCGTTTGCGGACTTGATCGGAAGTCAGGCGGAACGTGGGCGGGCGTCAATCAGCACGGAATGTTTGTCGCGGCAATTAACGCCCCGAAGCGGAACGTTCCGTACGATCCTCGGTCTCGCGGACTGCTCTGCAAAGAGTTGCTTTCGTGCGCGACGGCGAGCGAGGCGATCGAGCTTGCGGAGAGCGAGCTTAAAACAGGCGTTTACGACGGCGTGAATTTCCTCTGCGTCGACCGAACAAGCGGCGGCGCGGTGTACGGCGGGAACGAAGTCGGAGTCGATTTTTTGCGCCCCGGTCTGCATATGTTGACGGCGAATCGAATGGACGATCGCGACGATCCGCGTCAGGAATACGTCCGTCGTTTGCTTACGCTTCATCGACTCGATTCATCCGTCGCGTTCCTCGCGGCGGCGAGCGGCGCGTTCTCTCGCGGTCCCGACGTGATGGGCAAGAGGGGCGTCGTTATCTCCGAACCGGGATATGGAACCGTTTCGTCGATGCTTGTCGCTCTCTCCGATCGAACTCAGAAATCGATTATGCAGTTTGCGAACGGCGCGCCCAACACGGCGTCCTACGAGGACGTTTCCGCGCTATTGAGGCAGGTTCTTTCGACGGATCGCAGCGCGCAGAAGAAAGCTAAATTGAAGAACGAGGAGACGGCGACGTTCTCCGACGACGAAACAGACGATAATTGACGAAGTCGCGGCGTTCGTTAGCGGGCGTCGCGCTTTTCTTTTGAACTCAAACGTCTTCTCTCCGACGCGACGTTTTTTCTGGATTTCTGGACTTTTCTTTTCTACTTGTTTCCTTCGCTTGCTCTTGGTAGAATGACGTCGTTCGGTATTTTTTCGCATAGGAGTCTAGCAATGAGACACACGCGACGTTCTTTTCTAAAACAGGCGGCCCTCGGTTCCAACGTTCTTTTCGGCGCGTCCGCTTTCGCCCCGATTTCGAATCGACTTTGGGCGGGAGATTCGGCTCCGCAATTTCCGCTCTTTGCGGAGGGCGAATATCGCAAGATTGACGCTCAGGAGCGTTCGTATCACATCAGTTGCTCGCCCGATATGTTTGACGTCAACGGCGATTTTCCCGAGATCTGGCGCGACGCAGGAGTGACGGACGCGTGGCTTTGCACGTGGTTTTACGGGTATTTTCCCTATTCTTGGGAGAAGATAGACAACCTGCTGGGGCGCATTAAGAGCGCAGGATTGCGTCCTCATCTGATCAGCGTTCCCTTTTGTCACGGCGGCGGCGCGCTTGATCCTCGATCCGAAGGCTTTCCCAATCTGCCGCCCAAACATTGGAAGATCGCGCGACGCTGGGACGGTTCGGAGAACTGGGGGTTTTCGTGGCATAGTCCGACCGACGTCGAGGGCGCCAAGGCGATTAGGACGCTAGCCGCGCGATACGGCGCGTTTGATTTCTTTCTCGACGACGATTTCCGTTTCGCGTCGACGCCCGACCTGATCGGCGGGTGCGTTTGCGACGAATGTCGTCGAGATTTCCTCGCGAAGAGCGGACTCGAAGAGTCTCGTTGGGACGAGGTTCTCGACGACGTTCGCAATAATTCCGAGACGCCGCTGCTTCACGCGTGGGTCGATTATTTTTGCGATCGACTTACGCAATGCTTTCGAACGTACCGCGACGCCGTTTCGACGGTTGACGTCGGAATCATGGTCATGTACATGGGGTGCGAACGCGCTGGAATTCGGCTCGACGACTACAAGGACGCGCTCTTCCGCGTCGGAGAAGGGGGGTTCAGCGACGGGTGGTACGGAACGGAAAAGTTTAAGACGATCGAACTGTACAGTTCCCTGTTTCACCGCCGCTTCTGTCAACCGGGACGCGCGTTCAGCGAGACGACGGTCTTTCCCGAGAAATCCCTTTCGGCGGAGAATATGGCGTCGAAACTCGCCGTCTCGACAATCTGCGACGTTCGCAACACCTGCTTTATGTCCGGTTTAGTTCCGATCGCCGCCGAAAACTGGCCCGTTCTTAAGGAACGGATGGCGCGCGAGAAAACCGCGCACGCTAAGCTCCTTGGAGCGAAGCCGAAGGGGCCTTTTAAGCATTTTTACGGAGTTTCGTCGCGGTACTGCGCGGGCGCGAACGCGTATTCGCTCTTCCTCGCGCTTGGGGTTCCCTTTGAGGTTTGCGACGAGATTCCTTCGGACGGCTGGACGTTCCTAAGCGATCCGGACGCGCTTGCCGTCGAACGCGGCTCTTTGACGTCTCCGGGTTCTAAGCTTGTCGCGCGATTGGAGTCTTCCGCCGGACGCTTCGCTAAGGTTGACGAAGAGTTTGACGCGCTCTTCGAGTTTAGACGCTCGATCGTAACGACGCTCCAAGAGAACCTGATTCCTTACGTTGAAGAGGAAATTCCGATCGTCTTAGCATGGTATCCCGACGTTAATTCGCTGTACGTCTGGAATATTTCCAATGAAGAGAAGACGTTCCACATCCGACGCGGCGACAGGCTCGCTGCGATAAAACTTGGCGCGTTGGATTCGCAACTGGCCGATTTGAAAGCGATTAGCTGACAACCGTTTCAGGGCGTCGCCCTCTTATCCGGCGACGTTCCTTTTGCTTTCAAACGCCGGGATTAAAATTTCCGGCGTTTTTTCTCTTTCCCCCTCGAAAGCGCTCTTTCTTTGAGATAAAATGGGCGAATCGTCTGACGCGGTAAAGTTCCGCGTCTTGTTTTGAGTTTCGTCGACAATTCGTTTTTTATTTTTAGGATATTTTCGCGATGGCGATCGATTTATATTCCCCCTGTCCCGGCGGTCGCGGCAAAAAGATTCAGTACTGTTGCCCGAATCATGTAAAAGAACTGGAACAAATTGACAAATATCTTGAATCGGAACAGTTTGCGGCAGGGCTCGCCTACGTCGAAAGCCTCGAAAAGAGTCGTCCGGACTGCGCGTGTCTCGACGAGGCGAAATGCACGTTCCAAAAGCTTATCGGGCTTTGGGAAGAGGCGTACGAGACCGCCAAGCGCTTCGTAGAGCGCGAGCCGAAGAACGTTGTCGCTTTATCGGAAGCGGCGACGACGGCCGCGTTCCTCGATAAGCCCCAAGAGGCGATCTCGCGGCTCGTCGACGCCGTTGAGAACGTCGAAGGAACCGAGACGCCTGTTTCGGTCGTTCAAGCGATGTTCACCGTCGGGGCGACTCTCTTGGAGAACGGTCGTTATTTCCAAGCGGTCGCCGTTGCAAAGCAGCTTCAGGCGTACCCTGTTCAGGATCCTGGTTTAGAGCGTTTCCTATACCGCGTTCTCGCGTCGAACGAAATTCCGCTCATGCTTAGAGAGCAGGTCTTTGACATCGAGGCGCCCGCCGACTTCTCGAAGGGCGAGGAGTATAAACAGGCGGTTCATTTGCTCTCCCACGGTCAGTGGAAACGAGGACGCGATATTCTCGAGTCGCTTATTGCTCTTGGCGATCAGTGGCCTGGCGTTTATCGCAGTCTTGGTCTTGTCGAACTGTGGTTCGCCAACGAAGAGAAGGGGATCGAATATCTTGAACGTTTCCTCGCGGCGGACGGCGTCGACTATGAAACGAAGGTCGACGTCGAACAGTTCCTCCTGCTTCTGAAATTTCCGTCGTGGGACGATTTGGTTTCTTCGGAATTTCGAGTCTATACCCTCGAGGACTTTGATTCCGCGCAGGAGAAGTTGCTTTCTTCTCGACTTCTTATGGCAAATTCGAATCTAAGAGACCCGGCGGGGAACGATATTTCCCCGAAGAACGCGTTTTACATTCTTGATCGTCCGCTATGCGATAAGACGATCGACCTCACGCTCGACGACGTTTCTAAGAACGTCGGCTTTGCGTTTGCGTTTGGTCGCCAGACGACTCGAGCCGCGCGACTTGAAGTCTACTGCGAGACCGCCGACCTTGCCGCTGTGGAAGAAACTTTGAAAGACGTTCTCGGCGCGATTCCCCCCTGTGAAGAACAGCGTCAGTACGAAGCGACCGCGACTTGGACGACCAGCGCCGCCCGTCCGAAATTCGTCTTCCGCGACCCGACGAAGATCGCGCCGGAAACGTTAAAAAAGCTCGCCGACGACGCGTTTGATTCCTTTGCCGCCAAATGGTTCGACCACTCCTATCAGGTCCTCGGGAACCGTTCTCCTAAAGAATCCGTCGCCTCGCCCGAGGGCGGACGCAAAGTCGACGCGCTCCTTCGCGTCGTCGTTGACGAACTCCCGCCCAGTCTTCGCGAACAAGCGGAGACGACGTTCCGAAAACTTACGGGGACAGCGGCTCCCGAGCCGATCGCGCCGCCCGAGAGTTTCGCGTCCGAGGAAGAGTCCGTCCAGTACTTCTATCGCGTTCCGATCTGGCGTTGGGGCAGGCTTCTCGTCGAAAAATGCGATTCCGCGACGCTTGTTAGGTTGATGCAGATTGCGAACCTCGTCGCGCCGACCGACGTCAAAGAAAAATTTGCGAACGAACTCATCAAGCGTCCGCAGGGCGACGTTCAATATGAGGATCGTTCCGGCGCGTATACTATTCTGATCGACGCGGCGCTCGGCAGGGGCGAGTCGCAGAAAGCGCTCGATCTTATCGCCGAAGCCGGTCAAAGCGCGAAAGACGTCGGCGAATCGGACGGTCGCTGGAAGGTTCTCGAGATTATCACGCGCTTCCGTCGTCGCGAGATCGACAAGGTTCGTTCCCTTGCGAATCAAGTCTTTACCGAATATCGCGACGACAAAGAAGCGATTCAGATGTTGCAGGAATTTTTCGAGCGCGTCAACGCGGTCGCGACGGCGCAGCTTCAGGCGTCCGGACTCTATCGCAACCAGACGGGCGCGCCGTCCTTCGAAGGCGTCGAACCGCTAAGCGACGCGCAGGAGACGCGGCTCAATTTCGGCGTCGGCGACGTTCCGCCCGCCCAGGATCAAAAACCGTCGAGCGGACTATGGACTCCCGACGGCGGCGGGAACGCTTCCGGCGGTTCTTCTAAACTTTGGATTCCCGACTGATCGCGTCGTCGGTTTCTTTCGTTAAAGATCGACGCGAGCGCAATTCCTCGCGTCGATCATGACGTTTGGTCGACGTCGTTTCACGCGTTTTTTTCATTGAGAGCCAACTTATGAGATTAGGCATATACGGAGGGAGCTTCGATCCAATCCATCACGCGCACCTCCTGCTTGCGGAATGCGCGCTCGACAAGATGAAGCTTGATCGAGTCGAATTCGTCCCGTTGGGATTGCCCCCGCACCACAAGCGTCTTCAAACCTCCGACGCGGATCGATACGAGATGACGCTCAGAGCGATCGCGCCGTATCCCGAGTTTTCGGTAAATCGCTACGAATTAGATTCGAACGCGACGAGCTACACCGTCGATACGGTTCGTCATTATCGCAAAGAGTATCCGAACGACGAGTTGTTTCTGATCGTGAGTTCGGAGACCTTTAACGATGTGCCAAATTGGTTCGAGCCGGGCGAGATATGCCGCCTCGTTTCGCTGATTATCGCGCGGCGCGGCGGATATCCTCCTCCGAACTTCGACGCTTTTTTGGCGTTTACTTCGCGAGAACGGATCGAGGAACTTAAGCGTGGGGTCGTTGAGATTCCGGCGATGGAACTTTCGTCGACCGATATCCGCAAACGAGTCGCGGCGGGAGAAAGCGTTCGTTTTCTTACCCCGGACTCCGTGATCGATTATATCCGAGAAAAGCGGCTCTATTTAAACGACGATCGCTGAGCCGCCTTTCGCCGCTATCCTTTAGAAACGAGGCGAGTCATGAGTTCTTTTCAAGTGTTAAAACGTTTTGTCGCCCCGTATGCGGCGATCTTTGCGCTTTTCGTCGCGATTTCCGGCGCGACGCTCTTCTCACACGTTTACGCCGACGAGGGCGACAAGCCGTCTCTGGACGCCGTTAAGCCCGCGCTCGAACGCTTCCGCGACGGAATCCCGCACTTTCTTGAGAAGGTCGAAAAAGGCGAGCCGGTTCGCGTCGCGTATGTTGGCGGTTCGATTACGGCGGCGGACGGGTGGCGCGTCCAGACTCTCAAGAAGTTCAACGACGAATACGCTCCCGTGCAGTTTACGGAAATCAACGCCGCGATTGGCGGGACGGGGAGCGATCTTGGCGTCTTTCGACTTGAACACGACGTGCTTCGTCACGATCCAGACCTCGTCTTCATCGAGTTTTGCGTCAACGACGGGGGCGCTTCTCCCGAGGCGATCTGGCGTCAGCTCGAAGGGGTTCTTCGTCAGATATGGAAACATGATCTGACGACGGACGTCGTCTTTGTCTACACGTTCCGCGTCGGGCACGAAACGGCGTATCTTAATAACGCTACGCCGCGTTCGGTCGCGGCGACGGAGATTCTCGCCGATTTCTACGGCGTTCCTTCGCTCGACTTCAACATCCCGGTCGTCGAACTTGAGCGCGCGGGGAAACTGGTTTATCAATCGGAGACGCCGGTCGAAGGCAAACTTCAGTTCTCGACGGACGGCGTTCATCCGCTGACGCAGGGACACGAGATTTACACGAAAGTCGTCTGGGACGCTTTTGAGAAGATGAAGGCGGAAAACAAGGAGAAGGCGTATCCGTCGCCGGAATCTCGCCGCCAAAAGCTAGAAAAGACGTTTGTCGCCGACAATTATGAGAACGCGAAACTCGTTCCGATCAAAGAGTCTCAGCTTTCAGGCGGCTGGAAGCCTATGCCCGACGATTCGCCGCTCAACTGGACAAAATCGCGTTTGGGCGACGTCGTCTACGTTTCGGACGAGCCGGGCGCGAAACTGACGGTTCGTTTCCGGGGATCTAACTTGTTCGTTTACGATATTCTCGGTCCCAACGGCGGTCAGGTTTTCGTTACGGTGGACGGCGTTAAGTCGGAACGCCCCGTTCCGCGTTTTGACAGCTACTGCACGTACTGGCGCCTCGCGACATTGTGCGTCGCCTACGGACTGGATCCGAGCGTCGAACACGAAGCGATTGTCGAAATCGACGAAAAGGAGCCGAGTCGTCAGCCGGTCGCGTTCCGACTTGAGAATCCCGAGAAAGAGCTTGCCGAGCCGAAGTATCACGGTCGCAACGTTTGGTTCGGTCCGCTCATGATCGTCGGCGACGTCGTCGATTAATGTCTTTCGTCGGACGGCGCGATTCGTTGCAGTCGCGCCGTTTCGCCGTCCGGAAAAAGCGCCGCGACGTTTCCTGGAAACTGTCGCGACGCTTTTCCTTTTTTCACGCTTTCCGCGAGCCGAATCCACTCGTCGCGCCCCATGTCGCCGAGCGGCCAGCGGCGTCGGCGCCATAATCTCTGAAAAAAGCGCGTTAGGACGATCTGCGGCGCGTTTTGCAGCGTTTTGAGGGGCAGTTCGACGACGTCGTCGGCGCCCTTTTCAGGGACGGCGACGTTCAGTTCTTGCAGCGCTTGACGGTATTTCTCTCTGCGGCGCGTTTCGTTTTTCAGTTCGATTTCGAGCTTGTCGACGAGTTCGTCTAGAAACGCGTTCGTCTCCTTGCCCTGTTCTGCAAATCGCAAGAGCGCCCCTCGCCATCGATTGGGGAAAAGATCGTCGAGCAAAGGAACCAACTCGTTGCGGATGCGATTTCGCGCGAATTCTGACGAGAGGTTGGAAGAGTCGACGCGGTAGTCTTGTTCCAGACGCGCTAGATACGCGAGGATCTCGCCCTTGGATATCGCGAGCATGGGGCGCGTCAGCGTCAGCGATTGATTGAGCGCGCGCGTCGTCGCGACCCCTTGGAGTCCGTCGAGCCCCGAACCCCGGAAGAGCCGGAAGAGAATCGTTTCGAGCTGGTCGTCGGCGTGGTGCGCCGTCGCGAGATACCTTGCGCCAAATTCTTTCGCCGCGTCTTCAAGGAGTTCGTAACGTAGGTTGCGCGCCGCGCTTTCGAGACTGCCGCGCCGCTTCGTCTCGCGTTCCAACGCTTCGCGGTCGATCGATTTGACGACGACGCGCGTTCCCAGCTTCGTCCCGAGTTCACGGACGAACTCCGCGTCTCCGTCGGATTCGGCGCCGCGCAGTCCGTGGTTTACCGTCGCGACGCATAGCGCGTCTTGGAGTTTGTTTTCTTTCGCGATCGCGACGAACGCGCGAACGAGAGCGACACTGTCCGGTCCTCCCGACGCCGCTAGACAGACCCGACGTCGCGACCATTCGCGGAGCGGAAAAGCTTCTAGAATTTTTTCTTCGATTGGGTCCACTGAGTATGCTCCCGACGTCGAATCGAGGATAAAAAAAGCCGTCGTCCTTCCATTCAGACGGCGGCGTCGCGGCTTTTGCGGGCGGAACGTTAGTAGGCTTTGCGTCCCGTCGCGGAGAGTTCGCGGCGATCGGCGGAACGGAAGAGACGTTCGCGCTCTTCCTTCGTCACGGCGTATATCTCGACGGAAAATCGTTCGATGAGCCGCTCTTCATACTGTTTTTTCTTCGCCTCGGTCCGATCTTCGACGAGTTTTTTGCGAACCTCTTCCTGAACCTCGTAGAAAGGTCGCGTTCTTTCTTTTTCGCGAGAAACGACGCGGAGGATCGTGAAGGAAGACTGATCGTCGATGATCTGGCTGAGCGCGCCGACGGGTAGCTCGTCGCTGAAAACGGCGTCTTCGACCTTTTCGGAGCGCAGCATTCCGCGCTCGGAGGATTCGCGATAGCCGCCGTCTTTGGCGAACGCGTCTTCCGAATCGATTCGGCAAACTTCGGCGAAGACCGCTTCTCGATCTTGAGGAGCGGCGTTTTGAACGGCGTTGCCCATATGGACGATCTTGCGTTTCGCGTCCTCTTTCGGACGTTTGGCGCCGTAATAGACGGTCATCGCCTGCCACTTGATTTTAGGCGCGATTTTATAATCGTCCCGATTCGCGTCGTAATACCGCCGGAGTTCGACGAGGGTGGGGGTGAAGTCTTCTTCGCCGAGGTTGAAGTTCATCCAAAGCT
>CAMZHY010000029.1 GCA_947307005.1 uncultured Planctomycetaceae bacterium | reverse complement strand
CCCCCGCCGTCGCGCCCGCGCCGGTCGTCTCCACGACTGAAGCCGACGCCGCCGCGCCTGCGGCCGAGTGATTCGGTTCTTGGGATATTGGACAAGTATTTAACAACGTTTAACTAGAAACGTCGCGGCTCCGCCGCAAATTGATTCGATGCGGTTCGACGTCCTCACGCTCTTTCCCGGTATTTTCGAAGGTTATCTTTCCGAAAGCCTTATGAAAGACGCGATCGACAAGGGACTGCTGGAAGTTAATTTGTACGACATGCGTCTGTGGGCTCGCGACAAACACAGCACGATGGACGACCGTCCTTTTGGGGGCGGACCCGGCATGGTGCTGAAAGTCGACAGAGTCGTGCCTTGCGTCGAGGAAGTTCAGTCATACGCCGAACGACCTGGACGAGTCGTGATGACGACGCCTCAAGGGCGGCGTCTTACGCAGCGCGTCGTCGAGGAGCTTGCGCGTGAAGAACGTCTTTTGCTCCTGTGCGGACGCTACGAAGGCTTCGACCAACGAGTCGTCGATATTCTCCAGCCCGACGAAATTTCAATCGGGGACTACGTTTTGAACGGCGGGGAAGTTGCGGCCGAGGTCGTTATGGATTCTGTCATGCGTCTTATTCCCGGCGTCTTGGGAGACGAGGATTCGGCGGTCGTCGATTCCTTCTCCTCGGGCAACCGCCTATTAGAAGAAGACCAGTATACGCGTCCTCGCGAATATCGGGGGCGGGTCGTCCCGGAAATTCTACTCAGCGGCGACCACGGTCTGATCGACAAATGGCGGGAAGTCAATCGCTTGGAGAAGACGTTCCTCCGTCGTCCCGACCTGTTGGACGACAAACCGTCGGAACTTTGAACGGCGTCGACGACGATCGATTTAGCGGTTAGCAAGAAAGAGAAAAGCGGTCGGTCGGAGTTTGCGTCGGGACGATTCCGGCGTTGAAGGAGACGGGTTGAATTGAAGAGGGGTTCGCTCCTTTCGGTTCTTCTTTTTAGTCCGACGCGTTATGTCGGAAGTTCTTAACGCGCTCCTTAACTGAAACTTGAATTTAATAAAGGAATATTTCCGTGAGTCAAGAACAAATTCGTCTGGTGGAAGCTCGCGCCAAGAAAGAAAACGTTTCCCAGTTTGAAATCGGCGATCGCGTCAATGTGCATTGCAAGATTCTCGAGGGCGACAAAGAGCGTATCCAGGTTTTCAACGGCGACGTCATCGCGCGAGGCGGTTCCGGCGTCAGTGAAACGTTCACCGTCCGTCGCATCGTCGCGGGTCAGGGCGTCGAGCGTAAATTCCCCCTCCACAGCCCCCGTATCGCGAAGATCGAGGTCCTTCGTTCTTCCGTCGTTCGTCGCGCGAAGCTTTACTATCTGCGCGACCGCGTCGGTAAGGCGACGCGTCTCGAACAGCGTCGCGTCGAGCGCAACGTCGAGACCGAAGAGAACAAGAAGGTCAAGACGATGAAGCGCGGCAAGAAGGCCGCCGCCGCCCGTCGCGCCGCCGCCGCCGCGAAGAAGGCTTCCGAGGAGTGACAATCTCCCTGAACATGGTCGCATAAGCGAAAAATCGCGCCTGATTCCGTTCTGGGATCGGGCGCGGTTTCTTTTTGGAGGCGAAAAATGAACCGCGCCCAGCGAGTTCGCAGAACGCGGTTCTTTAGCGGTCCCGTATCTCTTCAAAAGAGTGCGAATTTATCTTTTAACGACGAGGATCAGATATCCCAGCCTTCGCGGTGTTCCGTTCTGATGAAGGCGTTCGCGGCTTTGTCGTTGACGACTTCCATCTTTACGGGGTCCCATTCAAGCTTAATCTTGCCGGCGCGCAACGAAACAGCGCCCAGTTGGACGGCTTCTGCGAGTCGACCGGCGTATTCGAAATTGCAGAGCGCCTGCGTCTTACCGCCGTTGACGATGGCGTCGATCCATTCGCGGTGATGACCGGGGGACGCGGGGATCGTCTGAGCCGGACGTTCGTAGTTTTCGTACTTGTCCGCCGGATAGAGGCGAATTGAGCCGTAATCCGCTTCCAAGACGCCCTCTTCGCCGACGAAGATCACGCCCATGGAGAGGTTTTCAAGGTTGCGTTCCTCGATGATTGCCGGACGCGCCTTACCGTCGTACCACGTGAGAGGCAACGTCTTGCCGTTGTACTCGAACTCATACTCGCACTTGACGTCGAGCGGGCAACACATTTTGCTGATTTCGGTCGGGCAGGTCGCGTGGATCGTCTTCGGATACTGGAGATCAAGCGCCCAGAAGGGAAGGTCCATGAGGTGGCACGCCATGTCGCCGAACGTGCCGGTGCCGAACGGCCAATATCCGCGCCAAGAGGCGGGGACGTAGCAAGGATTGTAAGGTACGAATTGAGCCGGTCCAAGCCATTCGTCCCAGTGTAGATTTTTCGGAATCTCGAATTTTTCGGTCGAAGGTTCGGGGTAGCCGCCCCAGCCCTTGAAGCACCAAACGTGAACTTCCGTCACCTCGCCAATAGCCCCCGCCTGAATGAGTTCGACGACGCGGCGATAATTCGAGGTCGCGTGGATCACGGTGCCCATCTGGGTCGCGAGCTTCTTTTCCTTCGCGATCTTCTGCATGTCGCGAATCTCGCCGACGTCATGCGCAAGCGGCTTCTCGCAGAAGCAGGGCAGCCCGCGCTTCATCGCCGCCATCGAAACGACGGAATGAGTGTGGTCCGGCGTGCTGACCAGCACGGCGTCGAGCGACTTGACTTCGTCGAACATCGCGCGATAGTCGTAGAAACGTTTCGCGTCCGGGAATTTCGCTCCTTGCGAAGCGAGATTTTTCTCGTCGACGTCGCAGAGCGCGGCGATCTGCATGAGTTCGCCGGAGTCGTTGACCATCTCGGAGATATTGCCCGCGCCGCGCCCGGCGACTCCGACGACGGCGACGTTTAACTTAGAATTGGCGTTCTGAGCGCGAACAACCGCCGGAGACGCGAAACGAGACGCGCCTAGCGCCGCTACTGAAAGCGCCGAAGTCTTGAGAAATTGACGACGATTAAGCGACATAAGATTACTCCCGATAACTCGATCGAAATAAAAATGAACGGTCCAACGACGGACGCTTCCTTCGAAAACTCCATTCAGAGCCGAACAAAACCCGCTTCTGCGGGTTCCGACTTGCCGTCGCTACCCCCAAGTATAGTAAACGCCGACGATGTTTGCAACAGTCTGGAAATGCTCTTTCCTTTTTTTCCTATTTTATTCAGGATCCTTTTCGAGCTCGTTAAGGAGCGCGACGAACCAAGATCGATTGTCCGCAGAACAATAACTCATACGTCCCCCCATCCGGCTGAACGTCTTACAGTATCGCAGATAATACGCGGGATTGTCCATCGGCGGCTCGCCGTTCTTTTGCCAGTCCCACGAGGATTTCGCGAGGTCGACGACGTGAATCGAGAAGTCGTCAATTGCTTCATTCTTTTGTCTCGCTAGGTTGCGCGACATGGAGAGCGATTTTTCAAAGATCATCGGCGACAGCACAGCCGAACCAACGGACATATAGACGCCCCCTTGGAGTTGCGAAACCGACTTGGCGTAGGCGAGAAAATCGTGTTCCGCCGCGCGTCCAATCGCGGAGCAGCGGTTGGCTGGATGGGTGTAAATTATGTCGCAACCTATCATTGGACAACAACCGAAGGGTACGTTGGCGCGGCGAGCGCGAAAGGCGACGGAATACTCTCTCGTTGGGTGTGGAACGACGTAACGCCCGTCTGGCAACGCGAAACGACGTTTCGCGCGAAGAAGGTCGGCGGCGGCTCCCGCGCGGTCAAGAATCTCCGCCTGCGATCTTTCATCGGCGTCTAAAATCGGACGATCGTAGGGCGGAAAATTCGCGCATTCCGCGCCGGATAGAATCGCATACTTAAGTTCTTCGTCGCTAGGTATTTCAAGTCCTTCCGCGCTAATAAACTCTCCAATTGACTCGCCGTAGCCTAGCCCTCGATACGCGCCGACGACGATCGCAAGGTTGATGTTCATTCCCGTTTCGTCCCAGATTCCGAACTGGCCTTCGTCCGTATATCGACGGACGTCCTCCCCCGAACGTCCTTGAAACGCGAACTCCCAGTCGTGAATCACGCCCGCGCCGTTCGTCGTAAGTCGCGTGATCCAACCTTGTTCCGCAAGACGCGACAAGACGATTCCAAGACCGTTTTTGATTGAATGAGCGCCGTAGACAAGGATTCGCGCGGCTCCGAGTTTTTTCGCGCGTCGCAATTCGCTTGCCGTCGTTTCAACGTCCCGCCACGCTTCGTCCGAGAGTTCGATCTTCCATTCGCTCGGGTCGACGACGTCGCGAACGACGTCAAGTTTGTTGACGCGTCGTGAAAGAGGAAGAATTTCCAACTGATCGCGATCGAGAACGTCCGACATAAAGCAATTCCTTTAAACGTTGTGAACAAAACTGTCGACGAGTGATTTTAGCCGACTTTAGAACGGAGAACATCGAGAATTTCAGGGATCGACGCGACTCCCGTAACGCCGATTTGTTTAATCGTAATCGACGAGACAATCCCCGCGAGGAACGCCGAATCGACAAGACGCAATCCAAGCGCGCAGCCAAACGCCAGTCCCGCGTTAGTCGCGTCGCCCGCGCCGCAGATATCGATCGGCGGTTCTACTGGGCGGGCGGGGATTTCCGCGACGTAAATTTCCAAGTTGTCCAAAGCGCTTTCAGGTTGAAATAGTAGCGAACCTCTCGCACCGCGCGTGACAAGAACGGGCTGACGGTTGCGACGAGCAAGCCATTTTCCCGCGTCAAGAAGTCGGGCGAGGTCTTCTTCAGCGTCGTGATCGAGCGTCGTTTCGCGTCTGAGTTCGCCGTTGCGCCGAACCGCGTCGTAAGCGTCGAGCAGTTCGTTGGCGTTGCATTTTACAAGCGCGTTGCGATAGGAATTGACAAAGAATCTAGAATCGCAGAGGAAACGCGCGTTTGGATGATTGAGAGCCGATTCTGAAAGAAACGCGCGAAACGATTCCGAAAAGACCGCTTCGGATCCAGGGGGAAACTGGTCGGAAACGACGACGGCGTCGAAAGACTCGAGTTCCTCGAGAAACCGCCTCTTAAGCTCGTCGACGATCGAGGTCGGAAACGGAACGGGGTTGCGGATATCTAAGCGGGCGCCTTCAATCCATGCCCCTTCGCCCGGACGCGGCAAAAGCGCTCCGTCGTCGGCGACACTCTCGGGGTTAGTTTTGGAATCCGGCCGCATAGGTTTCATGTATGTTCCGGTAACGACTTCGGAGGAAACGACGATTCCTTCGACGTTCGCGCCGATTTTTCGAAGCGCTTGGAGGAGATCGAATCCTTCGCCGTCTTCGCCGACAATTCCGAAACAGCTCGTTTCAGCGCCAAGCGCTCGGAGGTTGTTCGCGATCGTACCGCCGACTCCTGCGAAAAGGCGTTTCGCTCGAATTTGGCGCGCTACGATTCCAGTTTCTACCGAAATTTCGTCGAGGGACGGATAGACGTAGAGGTATTTGTCGAGACAGAAGTCGCCGACGACGGCGATTTTAGGAGGTCTTTTTGCGGCGTTTGGATCGACTGTTTCGGTCAAGCGTCGAATAAGCGCGGCGAGGTCTGGCGAGGCTTTTGTCAAGATTTCGCTAGGCATGATTGGCTAAGGCGACTGAAGAAGGAAGGACTTGAGTTAGGAATTGACGACGAAGTCGAAAAGCTTTTGCGGTTCGCTAAAATCGGGGACGATTGCGGCTGCGCCTGCGTCGAGGAGACGACGGCGTTTCCAAGCGTCGACCCCTCCGCCAGGGTTTGCTTCGTTCGTTGCGACGCCGACGGGATAGCCCCCGACGTCTCGAACATTTTCAATTTCAACGTAACCGTCGCCAAATCCAACAAGCTCCGCTCCTTCGAGATTGTTAATTTTGACAAGGCGGTCGATGACCATCGCCTTCGAGAAGGTTTTGTAGTCGTCTTGGGCGCCGTAAACGACGCCGTCAAAGAACTCTGTTAATTCGAGGAGTTCCACTTCTTGTTTAACGTAATATTCGTCGGTGCCGCTCGCCAGATAGAGTTTAACTTCGTGATCGCGAAGGAGTTGTAGAAACCGTCGCCCGCCGCGAACGACAAAATCGTCGGGCGCCGCTTTGCCGCTGGCGAGGAGATCGACGCGACTTTGGATGCGTTCTTGAAGACGCCTCAAATACTCCTTTTTGTAAAGGAGCGGATCAAGGGGCGTTCCCCCGCGCCGTTTAATTTCTTCCGCAAGGCGAATACATTGATAAATCGTTTGTTTGCCGGTGATTCGATCGACGTAATCTCGCGTGATTCGCTCGACGTCCTCGGGCGTCTCGACCGTAGGATCGACAACTTCCGAGAGAACCTCGCAAAAGTACGGAATCATGACGTTTTGCCATCCCTCGCGGATCAGGCTCAGAGTGCCGTCGAAATCAAAAAGCGCGGCGCGGACGCGGCGGTTGGCGGAGCGAGCGCGAATAATCTCGATTGAAAAAGGACGCGCGCAATCAGTCATTTGAATCTCCCTTGATTGATTGGACAGGTGGGGAAAGCGCGCGAAGCGCCAGAATCCCCACTTTCGTTGAATATATCCGTTTCCAAATTGGCGTCAATTTTTTTCGATTCCCAGAAACACGCTGTCAGAGATTGGGTTTTGTCAAGAAAATATCGATCTAAGAGGACGACGAGGGGATCAAGAATCCTGTAAACGGCGAAACGAAAAAGGATTTTTTCTCAAAAAAAGCGATTCTTCTGGTTGAAACGATTAACTTTTAGATTTGGAATGGGTACAATGGAGCCGTACAGAGGTTTTCCCGTTGATCGTTTTTGTTGTTTTACGCGGTTGTTGCGCAACGGGGAGCAGGATTCGTTTGCCATTCTCGAAAGCGTCGGTAAGCGCGGAGGGATCGGTTTTCAGCGTTGCGTTCTTAATTTTAACGCGCGCGTTGTTCCCTGTATTCGGACGTTTAAGGCGCGATTTGAACTTAAGTAGACGGTTTTGAGACCGAAGGAGCGCATCATGAGCATCGTTGTTGTTTGTAAGAACGGGCATCGCCTAAGGGCGCCCGACAAGAAGGCGGGCACGACGGGACGTTGTCCCGCGTGCGGAGCCGAGGTTGAGATTCCCAAACTCGGTCAAATGCCGACCGATTCGTCGATTATGCGGATTTTGGGCGTAAACGACGAGCTTCGGCGCAAAATGGACGAATACGACGCCGAGCAGGCGAAACAATCTGCGGAGGAACAATCCGCGCCGCCCGCCGATCCAGATCTGCCACCCCCGCAGTCGCGCAAAAAGGTTTGTCCTCAGTGCGACTGGGAAATCGACGCGGGATACCGTATTTGTCCGCACTGCCGTTATTACTTCATGAAATAGACGATTTTTTCCGTCTCAAAGGTTTGGCGAACGAGGTTTTTGCGCTTGCGCCTCGTTCGTCTTGTTTTTTTGAGCGTCGACACGACGTTCGGTCGCCAAGTTCCGAATTCATGTCGGGAACGGGGCGCGGGCGTTCCGTCTGTTTAATAATCGAGTCGTCGACTTCCGTAGTTTGGGCGGATGGCGTTCTTTAGGCGTTATGCTTGTTTGCCTGATTCCGGGGCGAAGCAACGACGATATAACGGACGGGGCGCAGAATCTTATCAAGACCTTTCGTTTTTGAAACAAGAAAATCGAAGAGTTTGAATCCGCATAACGACGGAGTTTTGTTGGGATCGCGCCTCTGGAAAAGGCCCTGTATTGACGCGAAAGGTTCGACTCGTTCTATGACGAAGTCGGCGTCTTCAAGGATTTCGACAAGTTCCTTGCGCGTGAATACGCGCGGTTCGTCGCCGCCTCGCTTTTTTCGGTTTCGTCCTGTCGCCGCCAACGCGGTGAAGATCAGTTTGCCGTTTGGTTTGAGATATTGTCGCAAAACATCGAGCGCGCCGCCGACGTTCGGCGGAAGCTCGCCGGCGCGATTGAGACAAACAATCGAGTCAAACGTTCCGCATTCCGATTCAGAAAGCGTCGTTTCGTTGTTAATTAGGTCGAGCTTTTGAACTTCGACGACGGCGTTGCCATCGTATGAACCTCGTAAAAACGCTAGGCGTCGTTCGTCGCTTTCTGTTAAGGTTAAGCGTTCTTTCTGAGGAAGAAATCGCGACAGCGCGCCCATTCCCGCGTATATTTCCATAGTTCTCGCACCGAGCCAAGGCGCGATTCTTTTGACGAACGTCTTCATGAAATTGCGGGAAAACTCCAATCGCTGAGACGATTCGGAACCGGCGTCTCCGTCGTAAAAACTGTCGTCGTAGAACCAGTATTTCAGAATGACGCGAATTGCGCTTACGCCGTCTTTCCAACCGATTTTCTTGCCTTCGGAATATCGTCTGCCGTTATAGCTAATTGGAACTTCGTAGACGGTCAAACCTCTTTTTGCTATTTTAGCCGTAATTTCCGGTTCGATTCCGAAACGATTGGAACGCAATGGAATCGACTTAAGAACGTCGGCGCGGAACGCTTTATAACACGTTTCCATGTCCGTGAGGTCTAAACCAGTCGTAAAATTAGAGAGGTGGGTTAGCGCGAGATTGCCAAGTTTGTGGTGATATTGCAGAATTTTGCGCGTTTCGCGCGAGGCGAATCGCGAACCGTAGACGACGTCCGCGCGTCCGTCAAGAAGCGGCGCTAGGATGAGCGAATACTCCATCGGATTGTACTCAAGGTCGGCGTCTTGGAATATGGCGTAGTCGCCCTTCATTTCTAGAATCGCGCGTCGTATCGCGGCCCCCTTGCCTTGGTTTTTGGGCTGTCGAAAGGCGCGGACGAGACCGGGATATTTTGTCGTAAGCTCTTGAATTACCTTAGGCGTGGCGTCAGACGAGCAGTCGTCGACGAGAATGAGTTCGCGATCCAAACCTTCTGGCAACGGCGCGGCGACGACGGTTTCGACGATGCGATTCAGATACGCTTGCTCGTTATAGACGGGTATCAAAATGGAGAAGAGCAGGCGCTTGGGAGTTTGCGTTGTTTTTCCTTCCCGCGCGGGAGCTAGGTCGTTGTCGTTCGCCATGACGAGCGTTCCTATGCGGCTGGTTTTGGAGGGGAGTCTCTAATTCGACGAGACGAAAACAAAGAGCGTCGTCTTCGCCGGCGTCTCCTACGCATTGTAGCGCTAAAGGACGCGGACAGGAAGACGACGCTTTCTCGTTAGACGGTTTCTCGCGATTGAAAAGTTCGTTTATCTTGAATTTTTTGGGGATTAAAGCCTTCGAATAGCTTCTTCCATGAGTTCAGCCGCTTTTTTACCAGAGCGAAGCATTCCGCCAAAGATCGGCCCCATTCGATAGCCGCCCATGACGTTGTTGGCGCTCATGCCGCTGGCGAAGAGACCAGGATAGTATTCTCGCGTGTTTTCAACGGTCGTGATTTCACCCGTCGCCGCCTGCATAGGACGTTCGCCGAGAATCTCGCCGGTCGGCGTGTCAAGCTTGACGCGCGCTTTGCGTTGAACAAGATTAAGAACTTCGCAAGGATGCCCCGTGCCGTCGAGAACCGCTTTAGTCATTACGACGAGTGGATCGACATGCATTCCAAGTCGTTCGACGGGGGTCCAGTTAATGACTAGACCGCAGATTCGCTCGTCCTTAAAGGCGACGTCTTCGACGCTGACCGAGTTAAAGATTTTGGCGCCGGCGTGAACCGCGCCAAAAATGAGACCGCTTGCGAGTTCAACCGAGTCGATTGCATAGTAACCGGGGGCGTTCTTGAGTTCGCGCGAACGAATGCCGAACTCGTCGACGATTTGCTTGGCTTCTTCCTGAACGACGACTTCGTTAAAGAGCATTCCTCCGCCCCAAACGCCGCCGCCGGGCGCGAGTTTGCGCTCGAAAACGGCGACTTTCAAGCCTTTGTCGGCAAGGGTCTTAGCGGCGACGAGTCCGGAAGGACCCGCGCCGACGACGGCGGCGTCGACCTGAAGATTGTCAAGCAGTTTGTCGCTGAAACTTGAGACGATGGCGGAAGAAACAATGTTTTCAAGAGAATTCGACATTTGACGATCCTTTCGCGCCAAGTCGAAGAAAATTGCGCGAGGACCCGCGTTTCTTATTCCCGAAAAGAGGTTCGAGAACGTTTGACGCGAAACACTACGTTCGTAATTTCCTTCGCCGGCATTATCCGGAGCAGGTTCTAAGGGTTCTTCTCAGCCGCGATATCGCGCGGCGCCCCTATTACGTAAACAATGGGAAAGTTCCGACTCACCCAGTCCGCTCATTGTAAACGACGACGTCTTCCTGACAAGCCCAAAAAAAGAAAAGACGTCTCGAATGAGGACGAGACGTCTTTTCGCATGCTTGGCGCGGAAGGGAAAAAATCAACCTTCGCGTTTCTTCTTGAGCATTTCTACGGCGTAAGCGGCTGGCGAAACCGTCTTTTTCCGTTCAAGCGACCAGTTTTCCATTTCTTCAAGCGCCTCAAAGAGAGTTACGCACGCCGTACGATAATCGACGCCGCCAATTTCAGAAACGAGTCGCACGCTTCGGTCGATAAGTTTCTTATTCGTCGCGTCGACATGGGCCATCCAGTTGCCGTTAAGCCGTCCGAATTTTCCCATCGTCGCGGTCGAGATATTGTTGAGCGTAAGTTTAAGCGCGAGATGGGCGAAAAGATCGAGAGGCGTCGTAGGAATCGCCATATTGAACTCAAAAATTTTACCGTAATTGGGATCGGAAGGCTTCGAGGCGTTCGTCGACGTGTTGTTAATGAGGAACGCAACCTTTTGCTCGAAAGGCGCGGCGCATTTCTCAAACGCGTCGAACCAGTCGGAACCCACGGCGCCCCAGAGGCTCGTTTCCGTATCCGCGAGGACGGCGACGGCGGCGTTTGGAATTCCTTCGTAACGGGACGAATCGGGTTCGGAACCGATGGGGAAGCGATAAACCGTCTGACGCCCGATTTTCGGCGGGTCGTTGATCTGAGCGGGCGTTCCGCCCATTCTGCGGTAGTCGTCGGGAGTCCATTCGAGACAACGCGGTTCAACGTCGCCGAGGAGCCATATCCACGCTTCTTTCGCGTTGCGGAGCGGATCCTTCACGAGCGCCCAAGGAGCGGGCGCGTCTGTTTCGTCGAGAGAACGGAAAGGGGGAATCTTAAAGGTTGGCGAACGTTCTGTCGTGTCCGTGAAAATGTCGAGCGAATAATCTCGAGGGAAGTACGTGACGCGCCCGCCGCGTTTGTAAAGATCGCATTCGAATTCAACGTAAGCGGCCGCCGTCGCGACGTTTTCGTCGGAACGAATTTCCTTGAGGAGAACGTCGAATTCCGCCGCCTTTTCTTCCGGGGATCGAGGCGCGAACCCGATGGCGTCGAGTTCGTCGGACGAAAGCGTTTCTTGCAAGAATTTAGCCAACGCCGTCTCAAACGCGAAGCCCGCGACCAACATCTCGATCGTTGTCGCCTGCATTCGCGTGGAACCTGCAATCGCCATGGGACCGGTCGTCAGATTAACGACCGTGACGCGCGGATCTTCGATAACTTCTCGAGAGCGTTCCACGCGGGACGCCATAAGGTCGGACGGATTGTTGAAAAGGAAAAACGCGGGAATTCCGGCGTCGAGCGCTGCGTGAATTGTCCCGATTACGGACGACGTTTCGCCTCCCTCGCTAATGGCGCAGAGCGCGTCGTTTGACCCGATTCCCGCCTCTTTATACTGGTTGTATCCGAAAGAGATAAAATCTTCAAAACTCTCGACAGAACGGATTAGCGCGAAATCGCCGCCAGTCATAATCGCGTTTGTCTGCGCCGCGAGTTTGTGGAAGAACTCTGCGCGGCTAGGCAGTTTTGCCGCGCAGACTCGGCAGAATTTTTTATTGGCGGCGTCGAGAAGAATCGAAAGGTGTCCAGTCGCGCCGCAACCGCTGAAGCTGACGCGTCCGCCGGCGCCTAGGGAACGATAGATCGCGTTTTCAAGCTTCCGATACTCTTCAGACGCGATCGTCTTCTTAAGAACAGGCGGAATGTCGTCGTCTACGGAGTAGAGCTGGCGCATTCCCTGTTGCGTGTCGACCGCGAGAGTCTGCGACAGAGTTCGCGTTTTCGGGTGCGACTGTTCCGTCGTTAGAACGCCTAAATGAAATTGCGTTTCGTTTTTGATGAAGTCGTCCGCTTTTTCCGCAGGCGTCGCCGAACGTTGAAAAGAAGTCTCCATAACATTCCCTTTCAGGGTTTGACATCGGTTGCGACGTCGTCGGTCGTCTTGCGCAGACTCCGCGACGCTTATGGGGGATTTTATTCTAGCATAAAGCTCTTAACGACGTCGTTGGGCGCGGCGCCGTATTTAGCAAGTTCCATCGAACATCCGGCGCGTCCTTTTGTCAGACCGAGGAGCGCGGAGGAATAACCAAAGAGGTTGGAAAGGGGCGTTTCCGCTTCGATAATGGTGAACTGACCGCGATTGTGCGTCTGGAGAACGACGCCGCGACGCTGGTTGATATCGCCGACAACGTCGCCCACGTATTCGTCCGGAGTTTGAATCTCTTGGCGCATAATCGGCTCGAGGAGCGAAACTTTACCTTCGCCGAGGGCCTTTCGCCATGCGTCGCTTGCTGCAAAGCGAAGCGCCGTCTCGTCCGTTTCCGTCTCGCTGAACGCGCCTCCCGTAACGACGAGTTTAACCCCGACGACTGGGAATCCGAGAAGACCGCCGCCAAGCGTTTCTTCTTTGAGCGCTTCGACGACTATCTGGCGCCACTCGGGCAAAAACGTCTCGTCGTTCGATTGAATTTGAACGACGACGTCTTGCGAATCTTGAAGCGGTTCGACGTGCAAGTTGATTTCAGCAAAATGCCTAACTCCGCCGAGCATACGTTCGCCGCCGCCGACGGCGTCGACGGCGCGTTGGATCGTCTCTCGATAACTTACGCGCGGTTCACGAACGCGAACTTTAAGTTTATACTCGCGCAGGAGCCTGTGTTTTACGACTTCAAGGTGTAATTCGCCCATTCCGGAAACAATCGTTTGACCCGTTTCTTCATTGACCGAGGTCTGGAACGTGGGGTCTTGGCGACGCATCGAATCGAGAACCTGCTTAAGTTTTTTGTCTTCGTCGGAGGATTCCGGTTCGATCGCCATAGAAACAACCGTCGGAGGAAAGACGATCGATTCGAGAAGAATCGGATTCTTGACGTCGCAAAGCGTGTCGCCCGTAACGCTGAAACGCAGTCCAATTACGCCGCAGATATCGCCAGCCGAAACAGAATCGACCAGCGTGTTGTGATCGGCTTGAATACGCCACAATTGAGGAACGTTTTCCTTTTGTTTCGCGCGCGGGTTTAGAACGCGCGAGTTTGCGTTAAGCGTTCCGGAATAGACGCGAATGAAAAACATGTCGCCATGCGGATGCGCGACAATCTTAAAGATAAGCCCGCAAAACGGTTCTTTAGCGGAGAGCTGGCGCGTTTCTTTTTTTTCCGGATTGTCTGGCGCGGTTCCTTCGATCGGGGGCAGGTCGTCTGGGGCTGGAAGATAGTCGCAGACGCCGTCCATAACGGGCTGGACGCCGACGCCGTCGAGGGCCGAACCGCAAAAGACGGGAACGCACATGTCGGCAATCGTCGCGTCGCGCAGGACTTTGCGAATCATTTCGGTCGAGACTTGCTCGCCAGAGAGGAGCGCTTCGGTTAACTCGTCGCTGAACATGGAAAGATCGTCGAGCATCTTATCGCGATACAGTTCCGCTTGCTCGAGCATTTCCTCCTCAATCGCGCCTGCGGAGTACTCTTGCCCCTGCGTCTTAGCGTCAAAGGTCAGTTGCTTCATTTCGATGAGATCGATCACGCCGCGAAAGGCGCCGGGAAGGTGGGGCGGACCGGCGCCGACCGGCAGAGCCACGACGATCGCTTTTGCGTCGAGACGTTTTTCAATATCGTCGACGACCGCGTAAAAATTCGCGCCCTCTCGATCCATCTTATTGATGAACGCGATTCTAGGAACGTGATATTTATCCGCTTGTCTCCAGACCGTTTCGCTTTGGGCTTCGACGCCCTCGCGCGCGCTGAAAACGACGACGCCGCCGTCGAGAATACGAAGCGAACGCTCGACTTCAGCGGTAAAATCAACGTGTCCGGGAGTGTCGATCAGGTTGATCGTATGATTATTCCATTCAAAAGTGACGCACGCGGCGTTGATGGTGATGCCGCGCTCACGTTCTTCTGGATCATAGTCGGTGACCGTCGTTCCCGCGTCTACCATTCCAACCTTGTGCACAAACTTGGAATAGAAGAGCATCTTTTCCGTAATCGTCGTTTTACCGGCGTCAATGTGCGCGATAACGCCAATATTGCGAAGGTTCTTTTTCGCGTTCGCCGTCTGTGATTTAGCCATGGCTCTTACTCTCGACAGAGATTGAAACACACGCGTGACGCCGACCGCCACGACCCCGGTATTTTAACGCGAAAGGTCCATTATAACAAGCGCTATTTTCTAGGGGACAAGACGTTGAATTCTGCTTTTATCGTCGACGTCTAGACGTCTAAAACGCTTGCGATGCTTTC